>CAMYMO010000316.1 GCA_947259425.1 uncultured Ectothiorhodospiraceae bacterium
TGGCTAGCATGCTAGCAAATTGCTGGATTGAAAAAGGTCTATACTTTCTCTATTGTTGGATTTAACGATTCACTGGGCATTGATTAAAGAAAAACCCCGATGAACCGATCTTTATTCCACTATAAGGTATTAATCAGATTTGAAAAAAGAGGTATCGTCAGACTATGTCAATTCGTATGAAAAGCTCGAATATGTTAGCCAGCTTGTTGTTTGCGCTGAGTTTGTTTACCGCGCCGTTGACGATGGCTCAAGATGTTGCGGCAATCGATATAGCCGAATTCCACCAGATTCTTGATTCGATCAATAAAGCCAATATACCCGAAAATGTTAAGGACCAACTCTTTAACGATTTGAGAAACAGCATGATAGAGAATGTGCGTCTGGCCGAACTACCGGAGGACGTCAAACGTACACTGATCAAGGATCTTCAGAGCGCATCACGGTAGTCATCCATTATTTTATCGATCAGGTTTAAATGTCACCCAGTTCCAGATTTTGATCATTTAATTACACCTGATCCCACGGCGCACCATGCTGAAATTTATTTTTCATATAATCGATATACACTCGAGCTTTGATTGGCAGATATTTTCGAGATGGGTAGACTAACCACACGGCATTATCAAAGTCGACCATCGCCGTGTCATAGTCCTTAAACAACTGTACTAACGTCCCCTTTTTTAATTCTTCCCAAACGCTCCATTTACTGCACATGGTGATGCCCATGTGATCCAGGGCACATTGTTTGTGGGCGAGGGCATTGGTTAATTGCAAACGACCTCGGGGTTTAACCGCGGTAACGACCCTCGCCGCATCGCGAAATAACCAGTCGGTATTGAGTCCGGGCATGGGAAACAGCAGGCATTGATGTGATTGAATATCAATCGGACGTTCTGGCGTGCCATGTTGTGCCAGATAGCTTGGGCTAGCCACGATGACATAATCCAGCTTGGTAAGCCGCGTTGCAACCAGCCTTGTATCCGGCAGTTTACCAAGTCGAATCGCGACATCAATTCTATCATCGACTAAATCGACAACGGAATCAGACAGGTCGAGGTAAACATCCAGGCGCGGATAGGCGGCCATAAATTCGGGCAACAAGGGTACGACATGGAGGTTACCGAAGGTCATCGACGCGCTCAGACGTAACTCACCGGTTGGATTTTGGCCCAGATCAATCGTGACGGACTTGGCTCGTTCCAGCTCATCGACAATGGCTTCAACCTGCTGAAAATAGACTTGCCCAGCCTCGGTGGGTTTGACACGGCGAGTCGTTCTGTTCAATAGACGGATGCCGAGCTCATCTTCCAGACTGGAAATGGCACGGGAAATGGTTGAAGGGACGACATCTCTGTCCCGGGCAACCGCTGCAAAGCTGCCTTTATTCATGACATCGACAAAGATAGCGAGATTCTCAAGCTCCATTAGTGCATTGTACGCAATAAAGTTATTTATTTTTAGTGGTTTAATGACAGTAAATCATGAATTAGGCTTGTTTTACGTTAAATTTTGCCCGGGAGGGAAACAACAATGCCAAATTTACTAAGGATTGATGCAAGTGCGAGAATGAATGACTCACACAGTCGTCGCCTGGCCGACGAGATAGAGACTCTATGGTTAGCAAACCATCAGGATGCGGTGGTGCAAAGGCGTGATCTGGCAAAGCAACCCATCGGTCCAATCGAAAATGAGACCATTGCCGGCTACTATACACCGGATGAGGCCATGACCGATTCGCTCCGGCAAGCGACCGAGTTGTCCGATAAATTAATCGCTGAGCTGATGCAGGCAGATGCTTTGTTGATATCGACCCCGATGTACAACTTTACGGTCCCTGCGGTGCTGAAGGCCTGGATCGATCAGGTGGTGCGTATTCATAAGACCTTTGGTTTTAGTGACGACGGCAACCTCCAGGGCTTGGTCAAAGGCAAACCGGCCTATATCACCATCGCCATTGGTGCGCAGTTTACCGGCACGCCACTAGTCGGAATGGATTTTCTACGTCCATATTTAAAATCGTTACTGGGATTCATCGGTTTCGAACAAGTTGAATTTATTTCAGTGGAAAGCACCACCATGGATGAAAATCAACTGGCGCTGAATAAGGAAAATGCCTTAATCGAGATTGCTAATCTGTTTCAGAAAGCGGTTGCCTAAACGACGATCGAATTCA
>CAMYMO010000317.1 GCA_947259425.1 uncultured Ectothiorhodospiraceae bacterium
GGGTATTGCCATTGGCACTCAGAGAAACCGAATAGCCAAAGTTATCGTTGCTTCCGGTATTCGAAGCCTTGAGATAGGCCTGTTGATCCCAATCCGTTCCATCGTAAGCGAATACATAGACCGCACCGGATTTAGAGGCTGAATTATTCATACCATCACCCGTAACTCCAGTGTCAGCACTGTCCTCGTCCTTGGCACCAACGATTAAGGTGTTCCCATCATCACTCAGGGCAACCGAATAACCAAACCAATCCCCCCCCTGGGTATTAAAGGGTTTGACATAGGCCTGTTGCAACCACTGCGTGTTATCTTTACGAAACACATAAACAGCACCGGCATTGTCAGCCGAGTTATCTGTACCATCTTCATTAATACCAATCTGATTACTCGCTTCCCCAATAGCACCCACTGCGATGACGGTACCATCGTAGTTCACTGCAACGCTTTGACCTAAGCGATCCTGAGCCTCGGCATTCAACGCCTTGATATGAGCCTCTTGTTGCCAAACACCGTTTATCTTACGAAACACATACACGGCACCCGAATCCGATACATTATTATTAGTTTGAACCCCATCGATGCCGATCGCATCGCTTGACTCGGTGGGCGCACCCACTACGAGGGTAAGGCCATCACCGCTGAGCGCGACGCTTGTACCAAATATTCCACCCGCACTCGGATCGGTATTTGATGCTTTGAAATAACCGATGGTCGCAGCCGACTGACCCAGCGTAGTCATCTCTCTGGACGATGCGCAGCCACTGGCATTACAGGCCGACACCCTATAGCGCGCGTTCAACCAGTCATGGAAATGCACGGCTACCGTATCGGTATACTCCAGTTCAGTTATATTGTCCGCAATGACACTGAAGCCCGAGCCCCCATCCGGATTTTTTAAGACTTGATAATAGGTGGCATCCGCAACAGTATCCCAACTAAACCGAACGCCTTTGGGGGCTTCAATATTTATGCTGGCGTTGGGCGCAGAGGGAACAGCGTCATCATTTAAGATCGTGCCCGTTGCACTGGAGGTGACTAAGCTCGCGTTGCTGGAGATATTGGATAAATTAAGTAAGAAGGTTTCATCGCTTTCAGGATCGGTATCGCCATTCATGCTCACGGTGATCGTCGCCATAGTACTGCCGGCCGGAATGGTTAAGGTGCCGGTGATAGCCGTGTAGTCACTGCTCGCATTGGCACTGCCGTTATCGGCCGTAGCATAGTCCACGCTAACATCGGCAACCGTAGCCACATCCAGGCTCGCGGTAAAGGTCATGTCTGTGGTGCCGCTATCGCCTTCAGTTATTGAGGGACTATCCACACTTAATTCAGGCAATGCCGCGGGCGTACCACCCCCGCCACCACCACAGGCCACGATACTCAACGACATCAAGACTGAGCTTATCCAAAACACGAACCGATTTTTTTTCATCATTTTTCAATACCTTACCGAATAGATTATGCCGAGACGCCCTGCAACCAGCGCATCTTTGATAGGCACACAATAGCAACGGCAGGTATCCGATTAGTAACGTATTACTTTAGATGGGGTATTTATTGAAATAAAATGCTTCGATTTGAGAGCTTATCTTATATCTATATATTATATGTAAGCGTCTTGTAAAAATGGACTATAGTCAGAACTTGTATGTTGAAATTAAATAAAATTGAAGAACTGCTCGCTAATATCATGGATAAAGATTTATTAGCCACATTAGTAATGTTGATGGAAAATCAAAATATATACCTTTGGACGGTTTAACATATTAGTAAACGATGAAGTCGTTACTTTTACCGGCAAAACCCAAAAGAAACCTCTGGAACTCTTAAAAACCATTATAGCTTTGGGTGGCACGAGGTAAGTGAAGGAGCAATATGTGAATATTTATGGCCCGAAGCCGAAGGTGATTCTGCCTACGCGATTTTAAAAAATACTATTAGCCGACTAAGAAAATTATTGAATGAGAAAAATACCGTTTTATTTGCTGATGGAAAAATCAGTTTAAACTCTCAATACTGCTGGACCGATTGTTGGTCTTTTGAACATATCGCATGCCATACAACACCAAGCATCGAAGAACTTGAAAAAGCCATTGAACTCTACCAAGGCTTTTTCTTAAATGGCGAAAATGAAATACCCTACTTTATATCTCGACGTGAGCGATTATGGC
>CAMYMO010000318.1 GCA_947259425.1 uncultured Ectothiorhodospiraceae bacterium
TGATATGTGGAAGCTTTCCTTTTAAGGTATAGACTTGCATGGTTACAGGTCCTTTACCGTCCTTATGGCCTACAAAGATCTTCACATCGACTGCATTACTATGGGCCACTCCGGAAAAAGTGGTTTCAAAACCTTTTAATTCACCGTACACAACAGGGATTGCTTTAATATTGCTAATTTTTTGTTGCGACGCACTGTAATTTACCGCCGCCTCTTTGAATGTGGTCAATGCGACTTGTTCAAGCTCGAGTTTATTAATACGCATGCCTGGAAAACTAATCCAACTCATCGCGGCCGGTGGATATGTATTTGCAGGTGTTTGAGCAGTGAATACTGTGCGGCCTTGGAATGATACCAATTCGGTAATCCACTCTGGTCTATATTCTGTCCATATTTCAAGACCTATTTCTTTTATCATATTTTTATTCATTGGTCGCTTAATTGTTTCTGAATATGCCATACTAGCGCACGACGTAACCAATATTATAAACAGCCATTTTATTATTTTATTCACTATTTTTTCATCCTTGTTATTTCTATTTCGGTAATATAGTAATTAATTTCTTTGCTTCTCCAGCCCCAATTAACATATCATGGTCATTGAAGCAGATAATAGAAGACATATTTACATCTACAATGTAAAATACACAAGATGTGCAATGCTCAAGTGCTCTGACAGCATCAGCGAAATTCTGAAATATGAAACCACTTTTATTAAAAAAGTCTTCAATTATTAGATAGCAACTTTCCATAATCTCACATTTTTTTAATACAGCAAATGGATCTTGCATCTGTATAGCAATATCATCACTGAAACATTCCCATAAAAAGTTTGATTTACATTGTTTCTCACAAAATGTAATGCTCATTTTACTGAGACAATTATCAAGTGATGAATCTGCAAGTTTCTGATAATCAATTCTATTATTTGAGACATATTCTTCTATTTCATCACTTATTGTATACATTATTAGTTACCTATTCGCTGGAACATTATCTAGGATGATATGACCAACTGTCTTATTCTTTTTGCCACCTGTCTTATATCCAATATGTGGTTCTGCTGGCCCATTCTTTACATGCCCAATATCGATATTTACTTCTGCCCCTCGATTTGGTCCGGTTAAAACCTTATATTCCACCGGAATGGATTTTCCATTCTTGTCTTTGGCCCATTCTGTAACCGTGAATTTATCTTTACTAGCACCAGTTAGTCTAAATGCTTCATCAAGTGCATTTTTATATGAAAAACCGGTGCCTCTCCAATCAAGATCTTTATTACTATTAAACTTCCAACCACCCGCTCCTTTGGGCGGTGGCAAGTCTGGATTTGTACCTTTATATGGCCAACCACCTATACAATCTATGCTATTTTTTGCATTATGAGCCCATATTCCTTCTTTACCAACAAAATAGCTTGAAGTGTTGGCAACGCTGAGATTATGTACCCGCATTGGCTCATCAATACGGCTAATAAATAATGCGAGAGTATCGCCATTAATGGTGGCTATAGCATCGCCACGTTCGATATCCTTAACAGGCATCCACCCCTTTCCCTGAATCCATAGTGGATGTTCTTCTGTAACTAATATTACATCAGATTCTGTTTTTAGACGAAAATAATGTCGCGCTACCCTTCCAAACGTGTCTCTAATTTTTTGCGACTGATCATTAAATGACACATCATACCTCGATTTGACCTGCATATTGCTTACTAACTTTTCAATAGGCGAGTATCCTCCGGGCGTCCATACGGTTGTTCCTGCTGTAAAACTTGCACAACCAAAATCTTTTTTTGTTTCATCAAGTGCTTTAGCCAGGTTTCCGAATTTAGCCAACTTCGTAGCCAGCTTTATCATAAATGCTGGGCTTGCATATTCCCCCAGTATTCGGCCCTGGTCATATGACCCACATTTGACCAGGGTGGTCAGGTCCTTACCCAGTGCCTTTGCAATGGTCTGTACTGTTGTTTGAGGATCATCGATAAAGGCCTTGCCGAGTTTATACAGGCCCTTTGCTGTGTCGACAGGATTTGTAACAGCATCAGCCAGGTCTCCCACCTGGTTTTTGACCCCTTGCCAGAAGCCTTTTATAAAGTTATAAACACTGCTTGTTGCATCTTTCACCTTATCCCACAGATTTCCCCAAAAACCTTTGTCCTTTGAACG
>CAMYMO010000319.1 GCA_947259425.1 uncultured Ectothiorhodospiraceae bacterium
TGTGGAACCCAGCGGTAATCCATACGATGCGATCATTCGCCTGGAGCAACGCTCCAAACGCCCGCATAATCCGATGGTGAATACCGGTGGTATCGCCACCACGGCCTTGATCAAAGGGGAAGGCCCGGCGCAACGACTGGACAGAATACTGCGTATGTATCAATGCTACATCGGTCATGAAGTTCATATCGACATGCGCAGCTACCTTGCTGAAACCCGGTTAGGTGATCGCAATAAGGCCATCGCCTATTTGTTGCGACATTTTGGCATGTTGGAAAACGAAGTGGATGCGGCACTGGGTCTTTACTTACAACAATGCAGCGCGGTGATTAACTGTGAAGACCTCTCTGTCATGGCGGCCACCTTGGCCAATGGTGGTGTTAATCCAGTAACCGATCAGCGGGCAATCGCTGAAGATTATGTCGGTGACTTGTTGACCGTCATGTATACCTGCGGCATGTACGATTTCGCCGGTGAGTGGAGTTACCGTATTGGCCTACCAGCCAAAAGTGGGGTAGGCGGAGGGATACTGGCGGTGGTACCTGGACAAATGGGGATTGCAGTTTATTCACCGCAGCTCGATCAACACGGTAATAGTATTGCCGGTATCAAGGCGCTAGAAGCCATTTCTGCTGAACTGGATCTGCACATTTTTTCATGCACATGAGTAAGTAGTAACTATAAATTTAACAAGTTTTACAAGTATAAAATGGGCGCAACCGACCCGAAGATGAATGGACTTTGGGCAAATAGGGTGTTTATACTTCCTATACACTGGAAATCAAGGAGCAAGCCGTTGCCCAAAAGTCTTATGCAGGGCAGTCTTTTGGTCGGCTATTGAAAAGCGAGAAGAAAGTTCTTTTAAACGAGAATAATAAATCGCAGCTTGTAGAGCTTATGTGGGTGTTTTACAGAAACTCGACTAGCTGTAAGTGTGTACTCTTCTCTGGACCGACTGGAACAGGAAAAACCATGACGGCGCAGGCGCTGGGTCGTGAACTAGAGCGTGACGTGTTCGTGGTGGAACTATCATTGGTGGTTTCAAAATACATCGGTGAGACCGAAAAGAACCTTCATCGCTTATTTAGCCAGGCAGAGGATGAAAACTGGATCTTGTACTTTGATGAGGCGGATGTGCTGTTTGGTAAACGAACTAAGGTCAAGGATGCCCATGATCGTTATGCGAATGTGGAAGTGAATTTCTTACTCCAGAAACTGGAATATCATCACGGGGTAGTGATTCTTTCTAGTAACTTACGAAAAAACCTGGATCCGGCCTTTAATAAAAGGTGTAAGCACGAAATAAGAGTTAAATAACAAATATACCATCACACGAGCAAGAAAAATGTTACGTTGCCAAAGTCTGTTTGAATGCAAGGCGGGGTCGATCTTGCTTTGTCAGCGCCAGAGGGTGTATTTAACTGATGAACATCTTGAACACATCAATAGGCAGTACCACGATTGTTTGTGATCAAGGTGTTTAAAGGAAGTGCGTGTTGAATACGATAACCAGCAGCTTGCGAATAAGATTATCCAGTTTATGAGTAAAAACGGGCGTTGAATTAAACATGCTCAACGAAAATTAATTATAAATGACGCTGGATAAACTATTTAAAGGTCGCTATCGAGGCTTAAAGATCGGTTTTTTGGGACTTGCACTTGGTTATGTTGGCATCAGGTTAGGTATTCATACAGAACAGAAGTATTTCTTTGCTTTCTTTTTTATTGGTTTTTTAGTCATGGCTATCGGATTGGCGATTCATTAGAAAGATTGGAAAAAAGGATTAGATACGCCTCCAGAAGAATTATACAAAAAAGCAAAACAGCCTTGGGAAAAAGATGATGTCTAGATGGCTGAATCATTGTTAATAACAAAAAAGCGTTTTACAAAGATGCTGGGGTTATGCGCATTCTTGTTGCATGGTATCGGGATTTTGTTCAATTGAAGTGCATGTTCGTCGTGAGGGCATGTGTTCAGCTCTGAACTCGTAAATAGCTATTCAGCCATTTTTGCTTTTGTGCCGAGTAATTGTTAGAAAATTCAATCACCTATCGGCTTTCCCCTTATCCTGGTTTATTCTGTAACACAATATGGCCCGCCCTTTGCTATTGAGTTTTAAATGGATATTGATATAGGAC
>CAMYMO010000320.1 GCA_947259425.1 uncultured Ectothiorhodospiraceae bacterium
GTAAGTGGTTGTTTGATGGGCCAAAATGTTCGGTTTGATGGTGGTCATAAACGGGATCGTCTCATTACGGATGTTTTCGCCGAACATATGGAAATAAAAACGATTTGCCCAGAAATGGGTATTGGATTAGGTGCACCCCGTCCAGCCATTCGACTACAGGAAGTTAATCACCAAACTCGGCTTGTGAGCAGTAAAAAACCCACTGTCGACTATACCTCTAAAATGCTGGCCTACTCCGAACAGGTTATGACAAGCCTGTCACAACTTGATGGTTTTATATTTAAAAAAGGCTCTCCGAGTTGTGGTGCATTTCGGGTACCCGTTGTCATCCATGAAGAAGGACACCGTCGACACGATGGGATCGGGTTATTTGCCCGTGAATTCATCGAAGCACATCCCTGGATACCGGTTGAAGAAGAAGGTCGTTTAAATGATAACGATCTGCGTCAAAACTTTTTAGAACGTGTTTATGCATTACACAGATGGCAAGCAATCCCAAACCCAGATGAAAACATGACTGCTTTCATAGAGTTTCACGCTGTGCATAAGCTGATGTTAATGGCACGCAATCACGCTGAATATCGATATCTGGGGCGATGGGTTGCAGAAACGAATTATGCAACTTTAAAAGCTCGCCGACAGCACTATATCGAACATTTTATGTCGGTAATGCGTAACAATGTCACCAAAGGCAGACATGTCAATGTATTGATGCATATCATGGGCTATCTAAAAAATAAACTAAATAAAGCAGATAAGTTAGAGCTACTAAACTCATTTGAGTCATTTCGTAACAGCCATCTGCCTTTGTCTGCGATCCTGCTCTTGCTAAAACATCATTTACGTAAATACCCAAGTCCATATATAAGTAAACAGAATTACCTGGAACCCTTCCCCCAGGATATCACCGTATAACAGGAGTACATATGAAGAGTTTAGTTATTGTTGCCCATGGTAGTCGTCGACAGGCCTCTAACGATGAAGTTCGTGAATTATCGTCACAAATTGAAGCTATTACCGGCCAAAAATTCCAGAAGGTTAAGGCCGCTTTCCTGGAATTAGCTGAACCATCGATCCCTGACGGCATTCAACACTGTATCGACGAAGGCGCAAAGGAAGTGATTGTCTTTCCTTACTTTCTCTCAGCGGGCCGTCATGTCATCGAAGATATTCCTGCTGAAGTCGAGATAGCACGTAAATCTAATCCGGGAATCAATATTGAGATTGTTCCCTATCTTGGCTCAATGGACAGAATTGTCGACCTGATAGCAACTCAAACTACTTCTGGTTAAGGATTTTTAAATACCAAGCCTTAAAAAATATCCAGTTATCACTCATAACCAGGATTACTACAGATTGGCATTACAACCATTTTTTACGTTTAAACAACACCAACAATATACTGACGATGCTCAGCATAATGCCTAATAAAATAAAATAACCATATCGAAATTTTAGTTCTGGTATATGCTCAAAATTCATACCATATATTCCTGCCAAAAAACTCAAGGGCACGAAGATTACCGTTATGATAGTGAGCACTTTCATAATCTGATTCAACCTATGCGACGAAAGTGATATATGGCCATCAATCAGATCGGATGAAAGCTCATAATAAAGTAAAGCTAGACTGTAGCTACGTTCCGTATGTTCATAGACATTATTCCAATGAACATCATTGATATCATGATTTTTACCAAACTGCTTAAAATTTGATAAGGCAAACAATTGTTTATGGTAAAGCAAAGTACGGTGCGCCTTACGCAGTTGAGTTTGATATCCGATCAACATCGATAGCAGTTTATCATCAGGAGAATGATACATTTTCTGCTCAATATCATCTAAATGTTCTTCGGTTGTAAGTAATTGTAGAATGTAGTTATCAGCAACATGTTGCGCCAAATTCAATGCGACCGTTCTAGGAGTATTTAACTGAGTTGTTCTATTTGTGTTAATCTTTGACCAAAGTGAATTAACGACCAGTGACCCCCCCGTACGACGAGTAACAATAAAACGATCCCCTGTCAGGATGGCGAGCTGTATCGTGTTGGATATGTCTATGTTTTCTGTCTCTTGCACTTCCTTTAATAGCATGATTTCTGATGAATCAAATATTTCCAGTTTCGGTGGGTGACTCGT
>CAMYMO010000321.1 GCA_947259425.1 uncultured Ectothiorhodospiraceae bacterium
CTTAGTCGTTTTCTTCTTAGCTGCCGTTTTCTTCTTGGCCGCCGGCTTTTTCTTAGCAGGCTTCTTCGCAGCCGCTTCTGCAGGCGCTTCATCTGAAGGCAGACTATCCAGGATCTGGCAGACATTGTTAAAGATCGTCTCAATTTCACCAATGCCTTGTACTGAGCGTAATTTTCCTTGCCCTTGATAGTAATCAACCAACGGTGCCGTCTGCGCTTCATAGACTCGTAAACGATTACTGATGGTCGCCTCATTATCATCGGAGCGTTGGGTCACTTCACCACCGCACTTGTCACAAACGCCTTCAAGGCGAGGCGGATTAGTATGAACATTGTACATTTGCCCACATGAACTACAGGTACGACGTCCGGTTAGTCGTTGCATCAAGACATCAAAATCAACATCAATTAATAGTGACGTCTGTAATGGCTTGCCCATATCATCGAGCAGTCGGTCCAGGGCTTCAGCCTGTGGAATATTGCGTGGGAAACCATCGAGAATAAAGCCATTTTGAGCATCTGGCTTAGATAAGCGCTCTTTAATCATACCCAGGACAATGTCATCAGAGACGAGTTGTCCTGCATCCATTGCCGCTTTAGCTTGCATGCCCAGTTCGGTGCCGGCGGCGACGGCCTCGCGTAATAAATCACCGGTAGACAATTGAGGGATGCCGTACTTCTCGATGAGTAATTTGGCTTGTGTGCCTTTGCCCCCGCCAGGGGCACCAATTAATACGATTCTCATTTTATTTTTTGCTCCATTCCTGATTTTTGCTGATATCACGCGACGCTAATATTGATGTCGGTGTAATTTTTTCTGCACACGATATTTAATAATTGTTATGCGCAATTTACAACCTAGAGGCGTAAAATTAGTCTCAAAGAGATTACAAGTCAATGCCGTGTACCACTTAAATGAACATCAAATCCAAATTGTTAGCTTGAAGTTTGTTCAATTTAGTATCACATTTTTTCACTAAAGCGCACGTTAATGCTACAAGCATTAAATCTACTTATTAAAAAATTTTTCGAGTCGAAAAATTACTAACATTTGCTCGTTCAGCGTTGCTATGACTTTCTTATTCGCAAGCATCTGAAATCAATTTCTGGTTCGCATCGTTAATGAAAGCTTTCCTACTCTACCTGACGAGCTGGCATCACCAGCCGATAGACAAAACCGGAATAGCCATCAATTAAACTCGATAAATTTATTGGAATAATACACGCTCGTCTTAGCTGCCGACGGCTCGCGAACTCAGGTAAATCCGTCCCCGATAATGGGCCGATTTCCATCCCTGATCATTTGCCTGCAGCGGAAAAAGGCAAAAAAGTGATGAAAAAATGCTCGAAATTCATTTACTTTCGACCTCTGGCTGTTAGAATACGCGCCTTTTCAACGCCCCTACCTTTAGTAATTTTGGTAGAGCATACGTCACAAGCTATATAGAAGGTTATCCCGTTATGAATCTCGATCGCGTCGGCCCCGGCAAAGACATCCCTAATGATTTCAACGTTATTATTGAAATTCCGTCCCATTCAGACCCTGTAAAATATGAAGTCGATAAAGAAACCGGTGCCATGTTCGTCGATCGTTTCATGAATACCGCGATGCATTACCCATGTAATTATGGCTATATTCCAAAAACTCTGTCTGAAGATGGTGACCCGGTTGATGTCCTGGTGGTCACCCCGATTCCTTTGATTAGTGGTTCGGTCATCCGTTGCCGCTCGGTGGGCATGCTGCAGATGGAAGATGAGAGTGGACCCGATGCCAAGATCATCGCGGTTCCGATCGATAAATTATGCGTTATGTATCGTGAGGTAACAGAAGCCGAACAGCTTTCATCCATGTTGCTGGATCAAATCAAACACTTTTTTGAGCACTACAAAGATCTCGAGAAACATAAATGGGTAAAAGTCCAGGGTTGGGCGAAATCAGAGGCTGCCGCCAAAGAGATCCATGACTCTATTCAACGCTTTAATGATGCACCAGAAAAACCGTTCTTCTGATTAATCCTGATGAAGGTTTGCATCGTCTCAGACAGCCACGATAACCGGGCATTACTCGCTACCGCCGCCCACGATGCGAAAGCGCGTGGTGCGGAGTGGATCCTGCATTGCGGGGATGTGATTGCCCCGACGACCTTACGCTGTTTACCACCGATCGGCTTACCGGTACACGTGATCCACGGCAACAACACCGGTGATTTGGTCGCGATGCACTACGTGATGAAGGCCTATCCGGATATCGTTCACTATCATGGCATGGACGCGACGCTGGCATTGGGAGGTAAACGCATCTTTTTGGTTCATTATCCTCACTATGCACGAGCGATGGCACTGACGGGTGATTACGATCTGGTCTGTTGCGGCCATGATCATAAGGTTGGCATTGAGCAATTCGACAACATCAAGCAATCTAAAACCACCTTGGTCAATCCCGGCACCGTTGGTGGCATCGGTACTGAGCCCACCTACGTGATGGGCAACCTGGCAACGATGGAATTCGAAATCATTCCCGTTTCAACCGAACAGACTGTGATCAAGAACTCTGAACCGGTTACCCGACACGCTTAGCCAAACATGAAAGACGAGACAGAATAAAAATCGTTGGCCACTGTTCGACCGTCCTAAATCAAATTACAAAATAAATAATTATAAAAAGGGTTTACATTCTGTTTTTAAATCGGTAGATCTATAAAACCTTTATCTATGTCAGGCGATTGTCCGCTTGATTTCAGTCGTTTTGGAAGGGGAACGTAAATGAATTTTGTTAAATCAATTAGACTGCTATGCGTATTTATTATTATTCTGTTAGGGCAAGCATGTGCCGTATCCCCAACAGCCGTCAACACTCCACTGGAAAAACCACTAAAGCCTGATGAAGGAATCCTTGTCGCTAGTGTGAGCTTGAACACCGGGGAAGTTAATCAATTTAAAAGTATGTCTATCGAGCTACAAAGCGTCGACAAAAAAGACAGCCCGCCGACAACCTATGTCTTACCCAATGTTGTCCCTGGTTTATCTAGAGATACATCATTATTCATTGGCAATGTTCCAGCAGGCCGTTATCGCTTAACTAAACTTAGTGCTGGATATCGATATCTTCTCTTGAAAGGTGAAAACGGTGGACTGACTGGATATATCGAGGTGCAACAGGGCAAAATCTCTGATCTGGGCCGCATTATTGTTTCGGCCTATAACACTCAGGTTATAACTGGACGCAGTAAATTAATAACCGAAAATAAAGAGATGATAAAAAAGTATTCTCCTGGTTTTATCAAAGCCATGAACTATCAACACATTAATGGCTGGGTAAATAGGGAACCAAAGAAAAATGATGTTGTTGAGAAATATGCACTCAGTCATCCCGTTGGCATGGGTGGTTTTTCAGAATTAAAATCAGGTCATATATTTGCCGGCAGCCGCATGGGCACCATTTTGTTAAGAAATCCGAATGGTTCGTGGCGATTGGCTGCTCAGACTGGAAACTTGAATGCCATTTTTACCACCACAAATTATGAAATAAACAATAACGTCGTCATTGGTGGTGGCGAATTAGGAACTTTAGTGCGAGTAAATCGAAAAGGAGAGCTTGCTCATATTGATAAAGGCAACTTACCTCTGGGGCATATCCTTTTTATTGATCACGATCGAGAATATAAAAATTGGTATATCGGCTTAAAAGAAAAGCACAAAGTTAGCCTGTACCACTCGCCTAAATTAGAAGCCGGTAACTGGCATAAAGTCCTGAGTGACACAATTGAAAATGATGCCTGGTCAGGACCGAGAGGTGTTTGGATTTGGAAACGTGACAATGGTATTGGTGTTGCTTCGACAGAAAAAAAATCCCTTAACTGCTTAGACTATAGTAATGGCAAGTGGACGAAAAATACCGTACCCGATGAAAGACGTCTTATCGGATTGTCTCCTGGTGCAAATGATGCGATTGGAATCCTGACCGGCCTGAGTGGTGGTTTTGCCGGAGTCTTTGCGAAAACCCATTTCACTCGAGATTGCGGTGAGAATTGGATAGAAACAGATTCACCTTATAGCGTCAAAGTATCACCTCCAACCGTACTCCCCAGTGGAATGATCATCGAGGCAGGCGGAGTCTTCGGTGACAAGGGTCTATACGGAAGCAATGAGGACGGTAAAAAAGAAACATGGGTTAAACTTAGCAACTTAAATCTAATCAATGAAAAATATCTAATCACTAAAAAGAACGGCCTGTTCATACTACCTAACGGTGGCTGGGGTATCGAAACATTAAAACGTTCAGAAGATGAAGGTAAAACTTGGACTATCGACTACTCAAATATAACTGCAAATCCGGTTAAATAACGCCGCAACCAATTAAAACGGGGACTAAGGAAAATATAGAGCAGAGACCTATTTCTAGATTCATATTTAATTTAAATAAATTGGCCAGAATCTATCTCTGTTCCTTCTTTTCCTCTGTTTTCATTGACCCCTGTTTTCATTTATAGTTAAGCCATGATTCGGCTGTTCAAACTCATCTTTGTCATCGTTATCCTGCTCGGGGCCTATTACTCGTATAAAAATCATAGCGAGTCCTCAGCGCTTTGGCATTCGTTAACCACGCCACAAAATGTGCAGATCAAATTTCCAGTAAAACCAGAACATACGCAAAAAATCCGTGACTTTCCCGTTATTGGTCAGGCTAAACTACAGATCTATCAACAACAAATTAACGATGAACTGTTTGTCTATATCGAATTACAGACACGCAAAAAAGATATTTCTGAATTAACTTTGAATGATCTTGAACCTGCCATTCTTGCCATGAATGCAACGGATACGTTAGAAATGAGCGATAAAACGCTTTTCGAGCTACAGTCAAATCCGGCAATGGATTATGCTGCCCATGATAAAAAAGGGAATTTAATCTACTGTCGGACGGTCAAAAAAAACAACCAACTTATCTCAATCATCTATGGCAGCCAAACCGATCGGTTTAGTAAAAAACGCCATAAACAATTCTTTAACTCATTAAAGTTATAAAAGCTGTTTTATACGGTGCCCGGTGTGTTTTTCTCAACCCAACGCGTTTGACCATCATCAAGGGTTTCTTTTTTCCAAAATGGGGCTTCGGATTTTAATGCCTCCATAATGAACTGATTGGCGGCATAAGCATGCGCCCGATGTGCAGACCACACCGCGACCACGACAATGGTGTCGGCCGGATTAATTTTACCGACCCGATGTAATACCAATGCATCCAGCAACGACCATTCGTCCATCGCGCGTTTGACGATATCTTGTAAAAATTTTTCGGACATACCTGGATAGTGTTCCAATTGCATCTGACTCACCGACTCGTCTTCATTGAAGTCACGCATCCGACCGGCGAACACCACACTTGCCCCATGCCGTGCCGCTAATTCAGGATGATCTTTTTCATAAGCCGCGAGTCGTGCCCAGATATCGATGGTCTGTTCGCTAATCTCAATCAACATCTCAGCCTCCGGTGACCGGTGGAAAAAAGGCGACTTCATCACCATCAACCACGGTATGTTCTGAATCAACATATTCCATATTTACCGCAGCCAGAATATTCGTATCGAGTGATGCTTCACCCACCGTCTGTTGCCAGACCTCTAACACGGTTGCAGCCGAGCTTGCATCCAGGCTATCTGCTGACTTGCCGACGCGTTCACGCAGGCTGGCAAAAAATTTCACTTCAATACTCATAACCGATACTGACCTTTAGAATTGCTTCATGCTGTTTTTAACTCACTGCTACTGCGGACAGGGTTCTGAGCAACATCCCTGCCGGCAGCGAAACCAAACCGCATATGTTAAGATTATTTTACCGTAGTCAACCACGTGGCACACAGATAAGATGAGTAAATTAACCCACTTTAACCAACAGGGCGATGCACACATGGTCGATATCGCGGCCAAACAACCCAGCCATCGGCGTGCCATTGCCCAGGGCAGCATCCACATGCAGATTGCCACGCTCGCCATGATTGAGGCCGGTGAACATAAAAAAGGGGATGTTTTAGGCATAGCCCGTATCGCAGGCATCATGGCCGCTAAAAAGACCTCCGATCTGGTGCCGCTTTGTCACCCGTTGATGTTATCCCATGTGCAGCTGGATTTTTGCATTGACTCGGATGCAACCGCCATTACCTGTTTTGCAACCGTCGAAACCGATGGTAAGACGGGGGTGGAAATGGAAGCGCTGACAGCCGTTCAGGTCGCCCTGCTGACTATCTATGACATGTGTAAGGCCGTCGATCGCGGGATGCGGATGAGTGATATCCAGCTCGACGAGAAGCAAGGTGGTAAATCAGGCAGTTGGGTGCGCAAAAAATAGCCACCTACCCTCAATAAGCTGGGAAAAACTTAATCCCCACCATAATTGAGCCGATATATAGGATATGAATCACTTCCCGTATCCTGGGCGCTCATAGTATGAATCATTCCCGCCAACTTCCCCCCTATCTTCTAAGATTTGTCGTTATTTTTTTTCTAATGATTGGCCTGCCACTGAGCTGTCTGGCCAGTGATGACTGGGTGCTTGAGAAACGCTTTCAAGAGCAAATGACACAGGCGAATAATGGTGATACTCAGGCAATGTTTGAGGTCGGCAGAATGTACGAACGTGGACGGGGCATTGATGAGGATGTTGATGCGGCCATCGCCTGGTATCAAAAAGCCTCTATTGGCGGTTCCAATTTAGCACACGCCCGACTGGGTATGATCTATTTTAGCGGGCAAGGTGCAAGACAAGATTATAAAAAAGCTCAAACGCATCTTTCAGTCGCCGCGAAGCATAACATTCCGGCAGCTCAATATTATCTTGGCATTATGTATGAGAAAGGGTATGCCGTTAAACAAGACTATTCAGCGGCATTGGCGTTATATAAAAAGTCAGCCGCGGGCGGCTATTACCAGGCCAGTGCGCGCATCGCCAAAGTGCAAAAAGCCTCCAAGGCAAAATCAGCCCGATTGCCGTCTCCTCCTACACCCACTAGCAGGACAAGCTCATCGGCCAAAAAACTGGCCAGCAGTCTCGTCAAGTCCATCATGCAAGGTGATTGGCAAAGAAACGGTCAACCGGCTGGTTACCTACCCTCGACGGGGACAAAATGTAAGAAAATCGGAACAAAAAATTATAAATGTCGCTCGGAAATATTATCTCGTAAATCGAATGACACCCTCATTACCTACGTCACCATGGCGACACTGACCGGATTTAGCAACAAAGACCAGTTTAATGTGACCTATCGATACAATATTCTGAGATTGCAAAAAGATGGACCGCAAGAAACCCAAGAGCAAGACGATGATGACGGAGACTATGCTGCCGCCCCGCAGCAGCAATACGGGACGCTTAGATTAGGCGCGCAGAAGACAAAACATAAGCTTAACTGCACGCTTAAAGAACAACGAATCGTTGAATGCATCAAGAATCGAACACTAAAGCTTGAATTTAATGATCGTAGTGGTAGCTGAACTACGCTCGCCGATGTTCAGTGGTAATCATAAACACCCGTTTACGTCGATCGGGGGCCACTATTTGGCGCCGGTCTTCGGTTATCAATTTATGGTTTAAATCATAAAAGGGCAACGGCGGCATTGGCGCACCAGAGCGCCGATCATTCCGAGAACGACGTTCCAAACCACTTTCTGGCGATAGTAAAATTTTGACTAACGCTACGATACCAATAAATAATGCTACTGCCAGCACTACAGGCAAATTTATAATTGAGTCCATATCGTTTCTAACTCCTATCAGCTTTACTGGGAACACATCCAGTTTGTGTATCGCCTTAGCCATAACATTAACAAGCATTTGAAGTTTTTGGGTCGTCAGGCTTCACATTTTGCATTTATTAACACTTATACCTGCTCTAAAATAGCGTCATGGATCACACTTTGCCCCCGAAAACACAGTCTGAATTACTTAAACGTGCACAAGCGATTGCCGGGTTAACGATTGCCGAGCTAGCACAACGTCAGCAACAAGCCGTGCCTGAACAACTCTTGCATGCCAAGGGCTGGATTGGCCAGCTTATCGAACAAACCCTGGGAGCCAGTGCCGGCTCACGAGCAGAACCCGATTTTGCTGAGCTTGGGATTGAGTTAAAAACCATCCCTTTGAATGCCAACGGTCAGCCCAAAGAAACCACTTATGTCTGCACGGTGCCACTAAATGATCTGGCGACTTCCTGGCAAGCATCCTGGATTCGCCAAAAATTGAATCAGGTACTGTGGTTGCCGATTGAGGCTGATCCTGAATTACCCATCCAGCAGCGACGAATTGGTTCTGCTATTTTAGCCGAGTTGACCCCCTTACAGGATCAACAACTTGAACAAGACTGGCTTGAGCACATGGAATTAATTAGCACCGGTCGCATCAATGAGATCAGTGCTCATCATGGTACTTATCTACAAGTAAGGCCCAAAGCCGCTAATAATAAAGCCTTACGCACGTCGACGGATGAAGAAGGACAAAGCATACAAACCTTACCGCGTGGCTTTTATTTACGTACCCGCTTTACCGCCGAAATTTTAAACCAGCATTATATTTCATGAATTAATCGATGGTACAGAAGTGGCCGGCTCCGGATGCAACTCATCTAATCCAATGGATAACCCCGTGTCGGTAACAATACGGGCATGGAATCGTTTTAATTGTCTTGGTTCGGACACACCGCAGGAATGCGCAATAATACCGACCTCGCGCTCCATGTTATGTTGGTAATTCATCACCCGCACTGCTTTATGGTACGGATTCAAGCCTTTCTGTAAACGTGGATTGTGGGTCGTGATTCCAGTCGGACAAGTATCCTTATCGCAATGCATTGCCTGAATGCAACCAAGCGAAAACATAAAGCCACGAGCAGAGGTGATAAAATCGGCTCCAATACATAGCGCCCAGGCAACATCGGTTGGGGTGATTAATTTTCCAGAGCACACAACTTTGATGACATCGCGTAAACCATAACGGGTTAACGCATCAATCACGCGCGGCAAGCTTTCTTTAACAGGTAAACCAACATCATCCATTAACGCAACGGGTGCAGCCCCGGTACCACCATCGGCACTATCAACCGTTATAAAATCGGGGGCCGATTCAGTACCACGTTGCTTGATTGATTTACATAAATCATCTAACCAACCATAGGCACCAATCACCGCTTTAAAACCAACCGGTTTACCGGTCACTTCACGGATTCGAACGATCATATCCAGTAAATCATCGACTGAATTGATATCAGGATGTCGGTTTGGACTGATCGAGGCCTGTTGAGCGGCTATCCCTCTTATTTTGGCAATTTCATCCGTCACTTTCAGGGCGGGTAAAATGCCACCCTTTCCAGGCTTGGCCCCCTGGCTTAATTTTATTTCAAACATTTTAACCTTATCGTGAGCGGCAACTGATTTTAGTTTTTCGTCATCAAGATTTCCTTCACTATCCCTGACCCCATATTTCGCAGTACCAATCTGAAAAACAAGATCCGCGCCACCCTCAAGGTGATAAGGTGTCAACCCGCCCTCACCGGTATTCATCCAACAGCCGGCCTTAGCTGCGCCCATTGATAAAGCGCGCACCGCCGGTTTCGATAACGCCCCGAAACTCATCCCTGAAATATGAAATAACTTGTCGGTGGTATAAGGGATACGACAGTGAGATCCTAAAGTGACTGAACCGGTTGGTGCCGCATCCACTTCGAGAGTCGGAAACGGACAATTAACAAACATAACGGTCCCGGTTGGGCGCAGGTCACGGGTTGAACCAAACGCCGCATTGTTATTGATATCCTTGGCAGCACGATAGGCCCAACTACGTTGCGAACGATTAAAAGGCAGTTCTTCGCGATCCATCGCGAAAAAATATTGCCGGAAAAACTCTCCCAAGGTTTCAAACAAGTAACGGAAGCGTCCGATGACCGGATAGTTGCGGCGAATAGCCTGTTTAGACTGACTGATATCAATGATAAACAAGACAATAACGGCCAGCACGGCCAAGCCGACCATGAAAATAAAAACGGTCGACATCAAATCAAGGCTGGCGGTTAGAAATTTTGAAAACTCTGACTCAAACATACACACCTCCAAGTGCGACCGATTTTCCCTGTTAGGTGATTAATCTATGATTGTTAATTATTTTAAATGACTTAAGTTTAGTCGTTCAATACATCTTTAAGTTCCACCGACATCACGTACAATAGCTCTCTTTTTAATAGTGAGTCATTATGTCCGATCCCGAAGACAAAATTAAAAATCACATCCGCTCGGTATTCGACCGCGTTAGTGCTAACTATGATAGCCCGGAAATGCGTTACTTTCCTTTTTCCGCTGACTACATGATGGGCCTCGCCAAACCAAAAGGTGGTGAACAGGTTTTGGATATTG
>CAMYMO010000322.1 GCA_947259425.1 uncultured Ectothiorhodospiraceae bacterium
CCTGAACCTTGCGGTTCTGGTCGCGCACTGCTTTGAACCGCTTCGCGTTTCAGGCAGCATTTCCTACGCTGCGCTACGGTCCACTGCTTTGAAGCCTTTCAGGCTTCGTGCAGCCACTGGCACGGATCGCTACCGCGCTCCACCCAGTATTTCCTACGTTTCACTCCGGTCATACACTACGCTTTGCTCCGTTACACTGGCTTGAACGGCATGCGCCGTTCACCCAGCATACACTCCGCTTTGCTACGTTAAATCCGGCCTGTGGCACCAAATTATCAAATTAATCTACGGGTCAATGTTATCTCGCTGCTCATTTATCATGCTGATCACAACGGCAACGGTGGTTAACAGTACTGCGATAAAGCTCAAGAGGATACCCAATCCGCTACCGATTCCCATCGCCAGGACTAATAAAATCATCGCGATAAATACCAATGCGTGGCTGATACTTTCATAGTTTCTTGCTACTTCTTTCATTTTTAATTTCCCTGGTCATTGTCCTGCATATTGGGTTAAGCGCCATTTGTGCGGAAATCGCCTCATAAAACTCGTGAACTCTTAAAATTGCTCCAATTTTCTAAGCAAGGCCTTCTAAAAGCGGTAGCGTCGATAGGGCGTATTGTGCTGCCGGAGCAGTTCGATGGCCTAATGGACTAGACTGTCTTCAGGTTTGATTCCTGGCGAATTAATTTGAATTTTTATGAGGTGATGAGTGGTTGAATGGCGCCTTACTGGATATGGCAACGACAAGTGTTGCAAATTGACTTATTCCAAATTGACTTATTAGGGAAAAGGGCCATGAAAAAAATGAAAGCAAAACAAGAAATTAAGATTAAGTACATCGGGCTGATTGCGTTGTTGATTGCATTAGGCAAATAGCGCGCCTGTGATCTAGAAGTAAACGTTTAGTTATCGAGGAGATAAATATCACCATGATTTGTAGATAATTTCTGATTAGTTGAATCTTATTAGGTTAGGCCCATTTACTCCCGCATCTAAAAGCGGGAGATTTTTTAACACGACTGTAAATGTTTAGCTATACTAACCAGACAATAATTTAAATAATGAAATATCATGCAAAAAACATCAGATGTTACTCGATTGTTGCTGGATTGGCGTGCTGGTCAGAAAAATGCTTTGAATGATTTGCTCCCTAAGGTGCAAGATAATTTACGCCAATTGGCGGCCGGCTATATGCGTGGTGAAAATTCTGGTCATACCTTACAGCCAACCGCATTAGTCAATGAAGCCTTCCTGCGCTTGGTGGATGTTGATATCACCTGGCAAAACCGTGCTCATTTCATCGCCATTGCGGCAAACACGATGCGGCGTATTTTGGTCGATCATGCCCGCGCCAAACGTCGCGAAAAACGCGGAGGCGATGATATCCAGGTTACTTTACATGAGACACGGCTCGGCGAAGGCGATCAAGCCGATATATTAGAGCTTGAAGATGTACTAACCAAACTTGAAGCATTTGATCAGCGTAAATCACAGGTTATCGAACTCAGCTTTTACGGTGGCCTGACTTACGATGAAATTGGCGAAGTGGTGGGTATATCCGCGGCTACCGTCGATCGAGAATTACGATTCGCGAAGGCATGGTTGTACCGCGAGTTGAACGGAGAAGATAACGGATAATCCTATTCGTCAATTAAACGCATTGCATTAACCAGGCTCCTGCGCATACGGTTAAATGATTGAGATAGTGATGCTACTTCATCCTTACCCTTTAGCTCAAATTCAGGCATATCCATCTTACCCATGCTGACATCGTGCGCTATTGATGACATTTTTTTAACCGGGCGAACCACAATTCGATATAACAGAATATTCAGCAGGATAATGATCGCCAATAAAACACTACCGGTTGACACCAGAAAAGTTGTGAGTGTTTTATTCGCACGTTTGAGCGCAACTTCCATCGGCACGCTGACTATTTGACTGCCGACCACTTCATGCATCTTCCAACCAAAACCATTTGATTCTCCATAGCGAGCCAGCATTGATTCAGGTGCATCACTTATTTTTCCATGACAGGTCAAACAGCTTTCTTTTTTGATTTTTATTGGACGCGCAATGTATAAGTTTTTCCCGGTAGGCGATTCGTGTTCACCTATCAATTCCTGCTTGTCGCCATGATTTCGAAAATGTTCGACAATGCCGGTTTCCCATTCAGTGGCTCTTGATGCTGGATTGGTCGGATTGAGTGTTGCCTCTTTATAGGAATAATCGGGGTACATTTTTCTTAACCGCGCGATATTGTTTGTGGCGGCATAGGCCGGTACGGTTTGTGGTAAAAAGTTACGTTTAATCTGAACCGATAATAAAGGGCGTATTTCATCAATGGTATAACTTCGAATGGACATCGCACCCTGCATTATAATGCCCGCGGTATGCAGGACTTCTTCTCTTGCATTGCGTTGCAACATTTCGTTAGAGATCATGCCGATGGCCGATAAACCGATTACAAAAGCGACGAGAAAGACCAGATTAAACTTTAGCCAGAGTTTCATTGTTATTTACCTGTGGAATTAGTTATAAGAGTCTGAAAGACCTTTGTTGTCAGGGTTAAATTTCATTTTGAGTGCATTTTTTAAAGGCTTCATATGTTTTGGTATAGCCAATTAAACTAAATTTGATTTTGCGGGTGTGAGATTTAGGCCAGGTGGGCCAGAAACCAAGCGCCAAAACCGCATTCTTTCCTTTGATAAATTGTTGATGAATTGCATCATCAGCATTAGCAAATACGGCAATGGTGTTTTTATGAATACGGGAAATCGTAAAATGTTTATCGGTATCAATTTTTAATCCTAGCCCCGGGTAACTCGTATCGATATCTGACTTTGTTTTCGCCAGAATTTTTGCGCCATTAAAAATTAACTGGACGGGGGTCTTGGTCTGGCCATCATCGATCGTATATGTTTTAGAAATCATTAAACACGTGTTGGATTTACTGATAGGGTCCTCAGCAACTTGCACTGACCAGTTTTCGTTGGCCTGTAAATTTGAAACAAGTGATAAACCTGAAATGAATGCAACAATCGTAAAATAGTTAGTCATTGATAATCGTCTTTATATTTTTGATTATGGTGATCTTATCATCTGCAGAGGCTAAGGCGTCAGAAAAAATTTGCAAGACCTCGTCCCAATCACTGGTTGAAGCCATGGCTCTGCGGATTAATGACCCGGCGATTGGACCAATATTGGGTAATAAAATGGTTTCGATTTGGGCCAATTGCATCGGTGAAAGCTCAAGCTGTGTGCTTGGATTACTGAGCTGGATAGCCTGGGGAGACGGTGGCGTCGTATTCATGCTGGCCTTCAGCTTCATTTTACTGGCAAATTCTTTTTGTGATTTTTCGTCAGGTAATAAGTCACAGAGGGCGGAGCAAAGTGTTTCAATATCATTTGCTTTTTTGGCCTGACGATGGACTAATTTTGCGGTAATCGGACCCAGTACTGGCAGGAGTAAATCAATAATGGATTCAAGAAATTTCGGGTCCCAGGAAAAGGCGGTTTTATGTGATTTGTTTAGGTGTGTCGCTCGGCGCGTGGAATCATTTTCATTATCGAGTGTTTTGAGTAACTCAGCGCAGTCATTTAAGAGTAATGACATTTGTTCGTATCGTTGATTCCGATCTCGTTGTAACGCTTTTAGCAATATATCCTGTAATGCATCGGGAACCTGTTGGCTGCTATTGTGTTGATTAATCGAATCGGCAGGATTCCCGTCACTGTCCAGCACGGCTTTGACCACCTGGCTTGTGCCGTTACCTTCAAAGGCCGTTTGTCCGGTTAACATTTCATACAAGGTCACGCCTAACGCCCAGACATCAACGCGCGCATCAACCTCCTGACCATGTATTTGTTCAGGGGCCATATAGGCAAGGGTACCCACGCCCATACCCGTGCGTGTCAGGTTGATATTTTCCACTTTAGCGATACCAAAATCGAGGACTTTGATACCACCATCTTGCGCTAGCATGATATTGGCCGGTTTGATATCCCGATGTACAATTCCATTTGAATGTGCGGTATCAAGACCATCGGCGACCTGAATCGATATTGATAGCGCTTCCTGTATTGGAATGCGTCCACGTTTCAAGCGTGCGGACAGTGTTTCACCGGTGTAATGTGGCATAGTGATATACATATGACCGTCCACGGTCTCATCGATATCGTGAATCACGCAGATATTGGGATGATCAAGTTTGGACGCGGCACGTGCTTCGGCCATAAAACGTTCTCGGCAAGAGGCATCACCATCAAGATAGGCGGGCAGAAATTTAAGCGCGACGTTACGCTGTAAGCGAGAATCAAATGCCTGATAGACGACACCCATGCCACCGGCACCAATTTGCTCAATTATCTTATAATGACCGATTTCATCGCCATTCTGACAGGGTGAGGCCATGCCTAATACTGGAGACGTCGGAGGGGCGGCCTGGCTCCAGTTTTGATCGGCATCGACATGCGCTTGTAGTAAGCCAATTAGGTCTTCACGCATGGCGTCGTCGCCATCGCAGGCTTTGAGAAGAAAAGCCGTCTGTTGCTCAGGCTCAATGGCGACAGCCTCGTCAAAGATGTTTTGTAATTTTTGCCAATATACCGCATCCATCCCATATTGAAGCATAGCTTTTGGTGTTGTGAAAGCGCTATGTCAAGGCAATCTATGGGTGCAGCTAATATTATAGTAATAATAGTATATTAGTATTGACTAATGTACCGTCTTTTAGCTGATATGCTGCAAAAGAATTTTAATAGAAGATATGTTTACCAATCTTGGCTTTTACTTTCTTTTTACGGGCCCAGCTCGGTTTGATGTAATTCGCATGATAAAACAACGCGCCTTTAACGCGAGGTTTGGTGCCATTGGTGTAGGCTTGTTCTGAGATGGCCATGGCTTCCAGCCATGCCTTGGATTTTACCTTGACTGCAAAATCCAACTCTGTCCAGGAGAAGGCACTGACATAGCGTTTACGAATTTTATCCCAGCCCTTTTGATGCACAACTTTACAGATTGAATTCGGGTAGTGTTTCGATTTGACGCGATTTAAGGTCACTTCCGCAACAGCATATTTACCGGCAGTCGGTTCCCCGCGAGCTTCGTGATAGATGTTCATCGCCAGACAAAATATTTGCTGTCGCTTATTCGAAAGCTTGACTGAGTAATGTGCACTGATACCAACTACAAAAGTGACGACAGTCAAGATTGAGATGACAACGATACGTTCCCGCTTAGAGGTATACCACCAATAACGTGCATGTACCCACCAGCTACGGGTAGAGCTGTACCGAATAAACGCCCATTTATTTGAAAGCCAATTTTTCATAACATTTAACTAGTGGTTAAGCAATTTTCACCTAATTTAGCCGATTAAGCCATTAAGACATAATAATTGGTTCAAAGTAATGACAAAATAAGGCTTTGTTCTGAAATATTATGATGAGAATCGTATAAAACCGTAATTTATTAGTTCTATTAGCTTCTCAAGCCAGCCTTGATCCAAATCAATATCCTTGATCGGGAATACCGGTAAAGTGTATTTATTCTTTTTTTCATGTGATTAGACTAACGTGTAATGAAAGCAAATCAGTCAATGTATCGATTTAGTAGCGAGCAAACAATTGCATATGAATTACATGATAATTGTTATTTAAACATTACCAATCGTTGTACCTTGCGGTGTCGATTTTGCCCAAAATTCAATAAGCAATGGGATGTGCAATCATACGATCTTCGTTTGAAGCGGGAACCAGATATCATTGATGTGCTCACGGCCATCGGTGATCCGAGACAATACCAACAGATTGTTTTTTGTGGGCTAGGTGAGCCTACGCTGCGTCTGCCTGATTTACTTGAAATTGCGACAGAAATAAAAAATTTGGGCGGGAAGGTGAGAGTCAATACCGATGGTTTGATTAATTGGGTACGACAAAAAGACACGACCCCCTTATTCTCGGGCGTGATTGACAGTCTATCTATTTCGTTGAATGCTCAAAACGAAACGGTTTATGACCAACATTGCCGACCTCCCGCACAGGGCGCTTATCCGGCATTGTTGGAGTTTATCGCCAGGGCGCGCGATCAAGTTGAAAATGTTGTGGTCACGGCGATAGATGGATTAGAAGGGGTTGATATCGATGCGTGCAGAGAAATAACCGAGCATCTTGGTGTTACTTTTAGAAAACGACAACTTGATAAGGTTGGTTAGTCATTGCGATTATACTCATCAGCCTTATATATAGTATCAACAGAGCATTACTCGAGGTGAAATTTATTCTGTAATGCCGAGCATGCCGTCTTTTAGTTCTTCATTGGGAGGTGAGTCACCGAACCAGATCGCAAGCAAGGCCTTTTGGAAGTCATCGCCCGCTACGATACCCTTCTCGACATTATTAATGGTTACCGATGTGCCTGTTTCAGGAATAAAGTCGATAACCACGACATCCCCTTTTACGATATCCGGAAAATAACTATTAAATTGTTTGATTTGAGGTTGCAGGGCTTTAAAGCTTGCATCATCAACCGCCTCGGAGAAGCCATCGGACCAACCATCCGTCATTTTTTTACTTTCGACCTTGTCGTATAAAAAATTCATGCTAATCCGCTTTGCTTCGGGACCATTGATGACGTGTTTGGCGTCGGAGGTTTTAGTTGGGAGATATAACGCCCCGATATAAATATCAAAAATAAATTTTGTGCGAAGTCCGGTTCCGTTTAATATCAGGGTTTGGTTTGTGGCGGGTTGAGTTATTTTATCATCGATATTAATGCCATTGACTTCCACTGCGCGTAATGGCGTGGTTGTTAGCAAAATAATGATAAAGGCGAGATTTTTAATCATGATATCCATATGTCACTTCCTTGAAATTTTTAATACCGTGATAATAAATTTTATAATAATAGATTTTGTTAGTGCATAGTATCGGGATTTTCTTCGAAAATCCTATATTGAACAGCAACCTGCGTAATAGTTTAACCGATCAGTTGGTTGTAAAAGTATGATTTTTATGAGGTAAATATTAGGTTGATAGCATTTTAATCAGTCAATAGCGAAATTTTTTATACCCCTAAAAGTGATTTAACTAGCTGATTTATAAAATAAAACCAGAGTGTGACAAACTTGACACTTGATCAAACTATAACCTAGACTGACCGACCAGTTTTAGGGTGAATTGAATAGAATAATAATGACTAATCACCAACGTAGCGCATATCAAAACCATGCGCCGGAGATTTACGTTGAGGCCATTAGGAGAGAAGCGTAAATGCTAGAGAATTATTTGCCAGTGTTAATATTTTTGATTGTCGGCGGTGGCGTAGGTACCGTCATGATCATTGCCGGTTTCGTACTTGGCCCGCACAAACCGGATAACGAAAAAACCTCTCCCTACGAGTGTGGCTTTGAAGCCTTTGAAGATTCACGCATGAAATTTGATGTGCGTTACTATCTTGTAGCCATCTTATTTATCTTATTCGACTTGGAAATTGCCTTTATGTTTCCATGGGCCGTGGTACTCGATAAGATCGGTTATTTTGGGTTTTGGGCGATGGTGATTTTTCTTGGCATACTGGTAGTAGGTTTTATCTATGAGTGGAAAAAAGGGGCTCTCGAATGGGAGTAAAACCGGAGTGGGAGTAAAATCGGCATGGGTATAGAAGGCGTACTACCTAAAGGTTATGCGACGACAAGTATGGATGCCTTGATTAACTGGGCACGGACCGGCTCAATGTGGCCAATGACATTTGGTCTGGCCTGTTGTGCGGTTGAAATGATGCATGCGGCCGCTGCGCGCTATGACCTGGATCGACTTGGAATGATTTTTAGACCCAGCCCACGTCAATCTGACGTCATGATTGTGGCGGGGACGCTGGTTAATAAAATGGCACCGGCCCTGCGCAAGGTGTATGACCAAATGGCGGAACCACGTTGGGTCATCTCAATGGGGTCCTGTGCGAATGGTGGTGGTTATTATCATTATTCCTATTCGGTGGTACGGGGTTGTGATCGGGTCGTACCGGTTGATGTTTACGTACCGGGTTGCCCACCGACTGCTGAAGCATTGATCTATGGAATTATGCAGTTACAGAACAAAATTAAACGTACGAATACGATTGCACGTACCTAAAACTATAAGAAACTGAATGTCTGATTATTATAATAAATTAGCGGATCGAGTACGGGAACGTTTTGGTGACCGTATTTCTGATTGCCATGTTCAATATTCACAGTTAACCGTCATCATCGATAAAGATTGCTTATTACCCGTGTGTGAGGCGCTGCGTGATGAAGCTGATTTTCAGTTTACTGAGTGTGTCGATGTTTGCGGTGTTGATTATTTAGAATATGGTAACGGCAATTGGGAAGGTCCACGATTTGCTGTGGTATATCATTTATTATCGGTTGAACATAATCATCGATTACGTTTAAAGGTTTTTCTTGATGGCGAACCACCGATTATTGATTCGGTTACCGATATATGGGCATCAGCTAATTGGTTTGAACGCGAAACTTTCGATTTGTTTGGGATCATTTTTGATGCTCATCCCGATTTGCGTCGCATCCTGACCGACTATGGTTTTGTCGGCCACCCGTTTAGAAAAGATTTCCCACTGATTGGTCATGTTGAAATGCGTTATGATGAAAAACAACAACGTGTTATTTATGAGCCAGTCAGTATAGAGCCACGTATTAACCAGCCGCGTGTTATTCGCGACGATCATCGCTATGCTGATCGCGTTATTGATGACAATGAAGATGTCGGTGAAGAAGGGGCTGCCAATGCCTGAGATTCGTAATTACACGTTAAACTTTGGTCCGCAACATCCTGCTGCACACGGTGTTTTGCGTTTGATCCTGGAAATGGATGGCGAAGTTATCGAACGTGCCGACCCTCATATTGGCTTGCTACACCGTGGCACCGAAAAATTAGCCGAAAGTAAACCCTATAACCAAAGTATTGGTTATATGGATCGACTCGATTACGTGTCGATGATGTGCAATGAACATGCTTATGTTATGGCGTTAGAGCAGATGCTCGGGATAGAAGCCCCGGTTCGTGGACAATACATTCGCGTGATGTTTGATGAGATTACTCGTTTACTGAATCACCTGATGTGGTTGGGTACCCATGCATTGGATGTGGGCGCAATGACGACCTTTTTATATTGTTTCCGTGAACGTGAAGATTTAATGGATATGTACGAAGCTGTTTCAGGCGCTCGTATGCACGCTACTTATTATCGCCCCGGTGGTGTCTATCGTGATCTTCCAAATGCGATGGCACAACACAAATATTCAAAATATAAATCGAAAAAAGAAATCGACAAGCTAAATGCGGCTCGTTCAGGTTCATTGCTCGATTTTATCGAAGATTTTACCAATCGTTTTCCGGCTTATGTTGACGATTACGAAACCTTGTTAACCGATAATCGTATTTGGAAACAACGTACGGTTGGTATTGGGGTCGTTACACCGGAACGAGCTAAACAACTTGGATTTACTGGGCCGATGTTACGTGGTTCCGGTATTGAGTGGGATCTTCGTAAGAAACAACCCTACGAAGTCTACGATAAAGTTGATTTTGATATTCCAGTGGGTGTTGAAGGTGATTGTTATGATCGCTATCTGGTTCGTATTGAAGAAATGCGCCAGTCAAACAGTATTATTAAACAATGCATAAATTGGCTCCGCGCGAATCCCGGTCCGGTCATGTTAACCGATCATAAACTTGCGCCACCGAAACGTGAAGAAATGAAAGGGGATATGGAGTCGTTGATCCATCACTTTAAACTTTTCACAGAGGGTTACACATTACCTGCCGGTGAGAGTTATGCCGCGATAGAACACCCTAAAGGTGAATTTGGTATCTATTTGGTATCCGATGGTGCGAATAAACCTTATCGATTAAAAATTCGTGCGCCAGGTTATGCTCATTTAGCCGCAATGCATGAGATGTCTGAGGGACATATGTTAGCGGATGTCGTCGCCATTATTGGTACGATGGACGTGGTGTTTGGAGAGATTGACCGATAATGTTTGCACATCGAGATAAAGACCAGACCAAACTGGATTTAATATCGGCCGAATCAAAAGTGGATATTGATAACTGGGTAGCAAAGTATCCTGCAGAACAAAAACAATCTGCAGTGATGGCGGCGTTAAGAATCGTGCAGGATCAAAACAGTGGTTATTTAACCGATGAATTGATTGATGCGATTGCAGAATATTTAGAGATGCAGCCAATTGCCGTGCAAGAAGTCGCAACCTTTTATTCGATGTATGAACGTAAACCCGTTGGTAAGGTTAAAATCTGCGTTTGTACCAATATTTCCTGTATGTTGTGCGGCTCGGATGATGTCGTCG
>CAMYMO010000323.1 GCA_947259425.1 uncultured Ectothiorhodospiraceae bacterium
CCACTACCATGAAGCATCAGGCATGACAGAACAGGAATTCCAGGCACTTTCCGAGCAAGGTTATAGCGCAATCCCAATCCTCAGCGAGGTATTGGCTGATCTTGACACCCCGTTAAGCACGTATTTAAAACTTGCCAATGGGCCTTACTCGTATCTATTTGAGTCGGTTCAGGGTGGTGAAAAATGGGGCCGGTATTCGATCATCGGCTTACCCTGCCAACGGGTTATTCGTATCTACGATCACACCGTGAAAATATATCATGACAATGAATTGACCGAAGAAATAACGGTTGATGATCCGCTTGCCTGGATTGAAGCCTATCAGGCAACTTTTAAACATCCTGAGCTGGATGACTATCCCAAGTTTACCGGTGGTTTAGTCGGCTATTTTGGTTACGAGACGATTCGTTATATCGAACCAAAATTAGCATCAAAACCTGAGAAGGACGATACGCTTAAATTGCCAGATATTCTGTTGATGGTCTCTGAACAAGTCATCGTCTTCGATAATCTGAGTGGTAAGTTGTACATCATTGTTTACGCAAAGCCGGACGAAAAAAATGCCTATAGTAAAGCGAATGAACGTATTGCAAAGCTAAAAGAACAAATGCATTCAGCAACACCTTTGAGTCAGCACAAAAAACCGCGTGATATCAAAGAAACAGATTTTGTCTCGGGTTTCCCGCAACAAGGATTTGAAGGGGCGGTTAACAAGATAAAGCAATATATCACCGATGGTGATGCCATGCAGGTTGTGATCTCGCAACGCATGTCGATCCCATTTCATGCGCAACCGCTTGATCTGTACCGCTCGTTGCGAAGTTTAAATCCGTCGCCTTATATGTATTATCTCGATCTAGGTGATTTCCATGTTGTCGGTTCTTCGCCCGAGATCCTGGTACGCTATGAAGAGGGGGAGGTCACGGTCAGACCGATTGCCGGCACCCGGCCACGCGGTAAAACCGAAGAACAAGATCGAGAACTCGAACAAGAGCTACTGGCCGATCCAAAAGAGCTTGCCGAGCATTTGATGCTAATCGATTTGGGACGTAACGACGTAGGAAGAATCGCCAGGACTGGTAGTGTTGAGTTAACCGACAAAATGATGATAGAACGTTATTCGCACGTGATGCATATTGTTTCGAATGTGACCGGTGATATTAAGGAAAACATGAGTGCGATGGATGTATTAAGGGCAACGTTTCCTGCCGGTACCGTTTCCGGTGCGCCAAAAATTCGTGCGATGGAAATCATCAATGAGCTGGAACCGGTTAAGCGTGGTGTCTATTCAGGTGCGGTAGGGTATCTAGGTTGGAATGGGAATATGGATACCGCGATTGCGATTCGTACTGCCGTGATCAAGGATCAAGTTTTACATATCCAGGCAGGTGCCGGTATCGTTTACGATTCAGTACCGACCAATGAGTGGGATGAAACCATGAATAAAGGGCGTGCCGTTTTTCGCGCGGTAGCGATGGCCGAAAAAGGCCTGGACGGGGCAGATAAGTGAGAAAGCAGCAATGTTATTAATGATCGATAATTATGATTCGTTTACTTATAACCTGGTTCAGTATTTTGGTGAGCTCGGGGCGGATGTACACGTGTTTCGTAATGATGAGATTAGCATTGCCGATATCGAGCGACTGGATCCGAAATATATCGTTATCTCACCCGGGCCCTGTACGCCCAATGAAGCGGGCATCTCGATTGAAACGATAAAACATTTTGCCGCTAACAAACCGATTTTAGGTGTATGTCTGGGGCATCAAAGTATCGGTCAGGCCTTTGGTGGTAAAATCATTCATGCCAATGCCATCATGCATGGTAAGACATCAATGATGAAACATAAGGATGTTGGGGTATTCAAAGGTATTCCGAATCCGTTTGAGGCAACCCGATATCATTCATTGGTGATCGATAAGACCTGCGTACCGGATTGCCTGGAAGTGACCGCATGGACTGAAAACGAACAAGGTGAGCTTGATGAAATCATGGGGGTTCGCCATAAAGATTTTCCGATAGAAGGTATGCAGTTTCATCCAGAATCAATTTTAACCACCACCGGTCATGACTTGTTGCGTAATTTTTTACAGGCCAACAAATAATCGAGGGGAAATAACATGGATATGCCCACAGCCATTCGCACCGTTTTAGAACGTCATGATTTGAGTAGGGACGAGATGACGAGTGTGATGAAAACCATTATGACCGGTGAAGCGACCCCTGCGCAGATTGGTGGCTTCCTGGTCGGTTTGCGTATGAAAGGTGAAACCATTGACGAAATTACCGCGGCCGCACAAGTGATGCGTGACCTGGCCACGGGTGTCAGTGTCACGGGTGAGCATGTTGTCGATATCGTCGGTACCGGCGGTGACAGCTTATCAACCTTTAACATCTCAACCGCATGTTGTTTCATTGTGGCGGCAGCAGGCGGCAAGGTTGCCAAACATGGTAACCGATCCGTCAGTAGCAGTTCGGGCAGTGCCGATCTACTCGAACAAGCCGGAGTCAATCTAAATATCAGCGCCGATCAAGTTGCGCAATGCATTGAGCGAGTCGGGGTTGGTTTTATGTTTGCGCCTTTGCACCATAGCGCGATGAAACATGCAATCGGTCCACGCAAAGAAATGGGCGCGCGAACTATATTTAATGTGCTTGGTCCATTAACCAACCCAGCAGGGGTAGAAAATCAATTACTGGGTGTCTTCTCTGCAGATTTGGTCGAGCCATTAGCGAATGTGCTTAAAAACTTAGGTAGTCACCACGTGATGGTCGTGCACTCTGAAGATGGTATGGATGAAATCAGTATTGGCGCCGCGACGAAAGTGGCTGAATTAAAAGATGGCAACATCAAGACTTATACGATTCGCCCTGAAGACTTTGATATGAGAAAGGCGGATATAAAACAACTGGCGGTAGATGGCGCGGAACAATCGCTCGGCATGATTAATTTAATCTTCGACGGACATACCGGTCCTGCACGTGACATCGTTTTATTAAATGCTGGTGCCGCGATTTATGTGGCCGGTCTGGCGAGTTCTCACGCAGACGGGATCGAAAAAGCCAAACAGGTTCTCGATTCAGGCGCCGCAAAACAAAAACTCAACGAACTGGTTGAGCTAACAAGTTCTTTTAAATAAACACCACGTTTAAATAAATAACACGGCGCTGAACTAAAATCTCAAATGAATAAACCACCTGATATATTAGTTAAAATCCTAAATCGTAAACTCGAAGAGATTCTTGAGCGAAACGAGACAATGCCGATTCGTAGATTAAGCGAACTGGTTGAGACAGCCGATAAACCACGTGGTTTTGTCCAGGCGTTACTAAACAAAGTTGATGCAGGTCAACCAGGCATTATTGCTGAAATAAAAAAGGCCTCGCCCAGCAAAGGCGTGATGCGTGAAGATTTCAAACCCGCCGAGATTGCCGTTTCCTATGCCGATGCGGGTGCCGCCTGTTTATCGGTTTTAACCGATGTCGATTTTTTTCAAGGTTCAGATGAATATTTACAACGGGCACGTAACGCCTGTGACTTGCCAGTGATTCGTAAAGATTTTTTTATCGATCCGTATCAAGTCTTTGAGGCGCGTGTGCTCGGCGCCGATTGCATCTTATTGATCGTTGCCGCACTCGTTGATGCGCAAATGAAGGAATTATCCGAGCTTGCCAATCATCTTGGCATGGATGTGCTGGTCGAGGTGCATGACGAACAGGAACTCGAACGTGCGCTGCAATTACCCAATAAAATGATCGGCATCAATAACCGCAACCTGCGCACCTTCGAAACATCGCTGGATACAACGATTTCGATGCTCGATAAAATTCCAGAGGACCGTTTAATCGTCACGGAAAGCGGTATCCATACCCCTGAACACGTTCAGCTAATGCGTGAACATAACGTCAATGCCTTTTTAGTTGGCGAGGCCTTTATGGTGGCCGATGACCCGGGTAAAAAACTTACGGAATTGTTTAGTTTGTAAGGTGCGAAAAAAAACCGAGGTAAGAAGTTAATCTCAATCCCCGGTTTTTTTAATTTAGATTTGTCGTATTTTAACGCGTGCCAAAGACAACGATGGTCTTACCTTTGACCGAAATTAATTCCTGTTCTTCCATGGCTTTTAATACCCGACCGACCATCTCGCGAGAACAGCCGACAATACGACCGATTTCCTGGCGGGTGATGCGGATCTGCATGCCATCAGGGTGGGTCATCGCATCGGGCTGTTTGCATAAATCTAATAGTGTGCGGGCAACACGTCCGGTCACGTCCATGAACGCCAGGTCAGAGACCTTACGGCTGGTATCGCGTAAGCGCGAAGCCATTTGCGAGGCCATCGCGAACATGATATCGGGGTGTTCCTGATAGAGTTGACGGAATTTGTTGTAGCTGATTTCGGCGACTTCGCATGGGGTACGGGTACGAACCCAGGCGCTGCGGTTGGGATCTTCGCTGAACAGACCCATTTCACCAAAAAAATCACCCTTATTTAAATAGGCTAGTACGATCTCGTGGCCATCTTCGTCTTCAATCAAGACCGAGACTGAGCCGTCAATGATGTAATAGAGGACATCAGGCTTATCGCCTGCATAAATAATCACACTTTTAGCCGGATAGTGGCGACGGTGACAGTGTTCGAGGAATCGATCCAGTGAAGCGATTCCGGTTTGATGCTGTGCTGCAGTAACAGACATATTGTTCCTTTGTGCTAATGCCATTATCAGGCGTCCTTCAGTTATATATGGTATACCAGTGCTTTTAATTTCGCGCAAGGTTATCCTATAACCGGTCGAAAAAATGCGACCGCGGTCACTCGCATATCGACTATTACCTATTTAACTTGAGTATAGTTTAACCAAATGACAATTTGGGCACAATTTTCATAAATTTACACAACAATTTTAGACTGAATGAGGTTTTGATAATGAAAGCACAGGTGAAATGGCAAGGCGCAGCCAAGTTCGAAGGTCTCACCGAAACTGGTCACTCGATAACCATGGATGGCGCCCAGGAATATGGTGGAGAGAATCAAGGCGCCCGACCCATGGAATTACTGTTGATTGGGATGGGAGGCTGTTCGGCCTTTGATGTTGTGTTAATTTTAAAAAAATCTCGTCAGGACATTGCTGATTGTATCGTTGAAATCGACGCTGAACGTGCTGAAACGGAACCCAAGGTATTTACGAAAATACATGCACATTTTAAAGTCAGTGGCCGGGGTCTTAGTGAGAAACACGTTGCAAGAGCTGTGCAATTGTCAGCAGAAAAATATTGTTCTGCCTCGATTATGTTAGGTAAGACCGCCGATATCACACATGATTTTGAATTAATCGAACTCGATTAAATAACTTATATAAAAATTGGAATTACTTTGTCAGCTTATAACGATTTAATTGATAGTTACTATCGCGCCTGGTTTCGTTTTCATCCGGAGACAGCGGTAGAAATGGGGGTAGAAGGTTACAGTGAGATTCTGACGCCTTATGATGATGACGATATCGGTGCACTAATTTCCCTGAATGAAAAACTGCTGGATGCGATTGACGAACTGGATCGATCTGAGTTAGACGACGATCAAAATATTGATTTACAGTTAATGTTAGGCAGTGCGTTGATTGAGAGTAAAAAATTGATCGACGAAGACTGGCGCACGAAAGATCCAACACGTTTTATTCCAGTTAATGCCATTTACCAGTTAACGATACGTCCGCTAAAAGATCGCAAGACCGCCTTGCGATCACGTTTAAGTGCGATGCCACATTACTTACGCGGGGCTAAATCTCATCTTTCTTCAGCACCTGAAAGCATTCCCGCCATTTGGCTTGAGTCTGCAATCATCGAGGCACAGCAAGGTGTTGCTTATATACGTTCGCTTACAGAAAATCCTATGATTGAACCGATGCGATTGTATCGAGAGATTGATGAGGCGGCGCATGCGCTGGATGATTTTGCAAAATTTATGCAAAGAGATTTAATCAGCCATGCCAAGGGTGAGTTTGCCTGTGGCCGGGAGATGTTTGAGTTACTATTAAGCCTTCGCCATGGCATAAATAGTGATGTTGATTCTATATATAAGTTCGGGCAGGAACTGTTTGATTCAACCTGGCAAGACTTATGTAATATTACCGAATCCATCACTGGCAATCAGGATGTTGCCGCCTTAACGAAAAAGATCCAAAATCAGTTTAAACCAGATGGCAACCTGCTTGATCATTATAAAAATACCATGCAGTTGGCTTATGATTTTGTTAATAGCAATGATCTGGTTAGCGTACCCGAACAACAATATTTACACGTGGTCAATACTCCAGGCTTTTTACGTCATCAAATCCCCCTGGCGGCGTATATGGATCCACTACCCACCGATGTCTCACAAACTGGCTATTACTATGTTACGCCTCCGGCTGATGAAGCAAGCTGGGGGGAACACAACTTAATAAGCTTGCAACATACCTGTGTACATGAGGCCTGGCCAGGACACCACCTGCAATTTGTTACCGCAAACAAACAAGCTGTTTCATCAACTTTGCCAAGACTGGTCAACTCCTCAGCGAGTATGTATGAAGGTTGGGCTTTATATTGTGAGCAACTCATGTTTGAACAGGGCTTTTTAAATCAGGCTGAATCGGAGTTTGTATTATTAAAAGATAGACTCTGGCGAGCGTTGCGAGTGATGATTGATATCGATTTACATGTTAATAATGTACCTGTTGAAGTGTGTATCGAAAAGATGCAACAAAAATTAGGTTTCAGTGAGGCACAAGCAAGAGGCGATATCACCTGGTATACCCAGTATCCTACGGTACCTTTAGGTTATGCGGTTGGTTGGCGTTTGATCAATAAAACACGCGAACGCCTGCAAACCATGGAGTCCGATTTTTCATTAAAAGATTTCCATGATCGATTACTCTCTTCCGGTAGTATTGGTTTACCCTGGGTAATACGGCATAACTTTGGTGAGCCATTGTGGAACAGTGTACAGGACAGTGTTTTTAATACCTCGACTCCCTCTCCCTCTGGGAGAGGGCTGGGGTGAGGGAATAAATAAATTTCTTCTTTACAAAAATTGGAAATATTAAACTAAGGTATTTTTAAAATGAGTAACCGTCCCCCCCCATCATCAGGTCTGCATCACATAGCAATGTATGTTGAAGATCTCGCTGCCTGCGAAAAATTTTATATTGATCTTATGGGCATGCAGGTTGAATGGCGCCCCGATGAAGACAATGTTTATATCACATCTGGTAGTGATAACCTGGCCTTACATAAAGCTAACAAAACCATCGATGGTCGACAACGACTGGATCATATTGGTTTCATCATGCGTAAACCTGATGACGTTGATCAATGGTATGAATTTTTAAAATCGCATGACGTGCCGATGCGCACCGAACCTAAAACCCACCGCGATGGGGCGCGTAGTTTTTATTGTGAAGACCCAGCCGGTACGGTAGTACAAATTATTTATCATAAACCGTTGGAACATCTATAATATTTTACTTACCGGTATTGATTTAAAACCTCTCGTTCAATGAAAGTGACAAACTTACATCTTTCTTACTTTCCCGCGTGACTTCATCACATATTGACCGCCAATACTTCACTGTAATTAATGGCTCGTCTGAGTAATTTCTACGAGTGTAACTAGATAGCTGATTTGTTATCTAAATAGAGTATTGCTACGGATTGATTATTGAAGAGGTGCACTCATGGACAATGAATATGGATTCGTACTTGGTATTTCGGGACTGATTATTGGTATGGTGTTGGGGGGAATTATTCAACGAAGCCGTTTTTGCATGACGGCGGTGATTTCCAATTATGTGATATTGCGTGATATGCGTCAGCTGCAAACTTATTTTATTGTTATCGTATTTTCAATTGGTGGAGTTTTTATTCTCGAACAGACCGAAATCGTCTCCATTGGTAATTCGATTTATCGCAGCCCTGACATACATTGGGTGAGTTCAATGTTGGGAGGTCTTATCTTTGGTATAGGTGCGGTAATGGCCGGGGGATGTATTGGCAGAATTTTAACATTGACCGGCGAGGGAAACCTTAGCGGTTTGTTAGCGTTGTTTGCAATCTGTTTGGGGGCTACCGTGGTGTATACCGGAATTCTCGAACCGGTTAGGATCTGGATCTATCAGCTTGGTGTAATTAAAACAAACGAAACCTCACTGTTATCGCTAGCTAAGATACCTGCCTGGTTGTTTATCATTTTTTTATTATTGATGATTTTCAGTGTGTTTTGGCGGAATATTAAAAATCACCTTGATTCGGGGTTCGTTATCACTGGGCTGGGTATCGGTTTATTGGTGGTAGCCGGCTGGTGGGTTACGGGATTTTTAGCAACCGACGAATTTTCGGTTCAACGTCCTAATTCACTGACCTTCTCTGGCCCGATAATGAGTGCATCATTATATTTAACGGTAGCTAATCAGCCGCAAAATCTATTTGGTTTTATGTTGGTCTTGGGGGTATTGTCGGGCTCTTTTCTGAGTGCGCTGAGTGCCCGGCGTTTTCATATTACTCCTCTAAATCCGACGAGTGTTTCACGCATTTTTAACGGTGGTTTGTTGATGGGGGTTGGGGCGACCTTGGCTGGGGGCTGTAATATCGGTCAGGGAATAACCGGACTATCGACTCTATCAGTTGAATCCATTTTAGCGGTGATTTTTATATTTTTGGGTATGTATGTCGGTGTAAAAGGATTGCAGTATTTAGAAGAGCATCCGTCACCCAGGGCCCATCTATGGAATCATTTTTCGACCCGTCGTCGCGAGTCAGATCCAGTAAGTTGATCGGGTCATCACCTTTGCGGTGAGCTTCATCAAGCCTTTTATGGGGAGCGGCAGATTCGCACCGCCCGATTCAAGCGCGGTGGTGGCATGTTTGCTTTCGTCTTCTTTCATTTGTTCGAGAATGGCACGGGTGTTTTTGTCTTGCGGGTTGAGCTTGGCCAGATGCCCATCAAGATGTTTTACGACCTGTTTTTCCGTCTCGGCTACAAAACCTAAACTCCATTTGTCTCCGGCTAAACCTGCAAGTGCACCAATCGTCACGGAACCCATGTACCAGATGGGATCTAAATAACTGGTATGACTGTCTAGTTCTTTAATTCGTGTTGCGCACCAGTTTAAATGATCATTCTCTTCCGCAGCGGCCTCCTGCATTTTGTCGCGTACTTCGGGCAGTTTTGCGGTCAGTGCCTGGCCAGTATACAAACCTTGTGCGGCCACTTCGCCAGCATGGTTGATGCGCATAAAGCGGCTGGCACGATCTTTATCCGTTGCGGTCAGGCTTGTATCGGATTCGTTGCCTTCATCAGCTTGTCCAGGGTAGGGACGTTGGCTATGTGGTGTGGTGAATACCGTGCGCAGACCGGTGTCGACGACGTCAACTAATTGATCTAAAAGGCTATAGTGGCGAGGTGAATAGCGTTGCTGTGTTGAATGTTTATCCATGCTTATAAGATAGCCGAGAGCTTGATTGAGTGGCAAGCCTTTATGCAATGATTTTGCTTTATTTTGTAAACAGAAGGCTATCCGTTATGATCGGGTTTTAATGTTTTCCGCATAGCATTACCGTTCCCCAGAGTTCCGTCGTCATTCCCGCGGAGGCGGGAATGACGATGAAAACAAGGAATTGCAAGATATGAGCTTTTATAGATACCACGTTTTTTTCTGCACCAATGAACGCGCCGATGGCAGCGCGTGCTGCGCTGATTTCGATGCGCGTAGTATGCGCGATTACGTTAAGAAGCAATGCAAGGATTTAGGCATTCACAGCGAAGGAGGGGTGCGTGTAAATCTGGCGGGTTGTCTGGGACGTTGTGAATTGGGGCCAACCATTGCCATTTATCCGGATGAGGTTTGGTATACCTACGTCGATAAAGAAGACCTGGACGAGATTGTGCAGGAACATTTTGTGAATGGCCGCGTTGTCGAACGACTCAAGATATAAACTAAATCATGCCGGATACACAACTTATACCTGGGCCAGTTGGTCAGCTGGAAATTATTGTAGACACCCCCGAAGATTGGCGAGACTCCGATCCCGTTGCGATCGGATGCCATCCTCACCCTCTGCATGGTGGCAGCATGCAAAATAAGGTCGTGCATATCTTGGCGAAGTCTTTCCTGGAATTAGGTAGCAAGGTGGTGCGCTTTAATTTTAGAGGCGTGGGTCAATCGGAAGGTGAGTTTGCCAACGGTGTCGGTGAACAAGATGATTTATTAGCGGTTGTACAGTGGTGCCAACAGAACTGGCCTAATGCGCCGTTGTGGCTGGCGGGGTTTTCGTTTGGTGCCTTTGTCGCTACGATGGCGCATGAAAAAATTTCACCGGACCGACTCGTTTTGGTTGC
>CAMYMO010000324.1 GCA_947259425.1 uncultured Ectothiorhodospiraceae bacterium
TACATCAAACACAGCAGCAGTATCCAATGTATGCCAGTGATGATTAGTTTCCACATTCGGATTAGTCATGTTTGGCCTTTAATGACGACGAGACACGTTTAGCCTGTAACTCCATAAAAGAGAAACCGATCCTTAATATGCCGAGGACTAAAATCAGCGCACTTAATGCATATGCGGTTTCATTGGATAGTTGATGCTTGAAGAGGGCAATCATGATATCACGTAGGATAAAGACAATGGCGGCATCAATTACGAGGGCAATACGTAGCTTTTTAATCGTAATATATTCATAAAGGGATTTTGAGAGTTCGATTAAAATAAACAGCGTTAAGACATCGGTAAATATGTACAAGTAGTCACCCGTTATACCATCCAGGCGAAAGAGATCGCCAAGACGATAAAATAACCGGGCTGTGCCGATTATAATGGTTGCTGTAATAAATAATAATATAATGGTGGAAACGACCATTAAGATCTTTTCATAGAGAATTTTTGACTGACTGCCAATCTTTTCCAATAAACTTTTATCTTTCATGATTTTAAGGGCCTTACTTTTTGTTATATGCAGGTCGCTTTTTGTTAGTATCATACAAGTTTTTGATTAACAAACAATAGTTGTTGTAGCAGGAATTCTACCCATCGATTCACTCTATCGATAAATAATGAAATCCGTGTTTATAACGTCTATTTATTTGATTTATATCAATAATTTACCAGTCTATTTTCGATCATAATGCTATATATTTAACAACGAACTTTTCAAATTTAGAGTTACACAAACTTTCAGTGTAAAGCTGAATCATAGCTATTTTAATTGGAAGGAGTCCCATGGCTAAACTGACTTTCTATGGTGCAACAGAGGGTGTTACCGGTTCCTCATATTTATTGGAAACAGAACACACAACTATTTTATTGGAATGTGGTCTTATTCAGGGACGGCGTGAAGAAGAAGAGGCCAACGATAAGCCTTTTCCTTTCGACATCAAGCAACTGGATGCAGTTGTCCTGTCACACGCGCACCTCGATCATACAGGGCGTTTGCCAAAACTAGTCGCCGACGGTTATACCGGGCCAGTCTATATGACCATGCCCACCAGTGAATTACTTGAGATAATGCTTAAGGATGCCGCTTTTCTGGAAAAACGTGATACCGAATGGGAAAACAAATGGCGAAAAAGGACAGGGAAACCACCGGTAGATCCGCTTTATACAATAGACGATGTCGAGACTGCGTTAGGGGTTTGTGAAGGGTTAAGCTATAACAAATCTTATAATATTGCTGAGGGAATCGAGGTTCGCTTCTGTGATGCAGGCCATATTCTGGGCTCTGCCATCGTCGAGTTGTTTATCAAAGAGGGCGGCACTAAAAGAAAATTAGTCTTTTCTGGCGATCTGGGTAACAGTTGTGCCGCACTATTACGTGATCCAGAAATCATCGAAGAGGCTGATGTCCTCATGCTGGAGTCTACCTATGGTGACCGTGATCATCGACCTATGGATAAAACGCTGGAAGAATTTGAATCGATCATTACCCAGGCATCAGAAAATGGCGGAAACATCCTGATACCTTCTTTTGCGGTTGGTCGGACCCAGGAGATCATCTTTCGGCTCGGTGAGTTATACCAGAAGGGGAGTTTAAAACATCAGGCGGTCTACCTGGATAGTCCAATGGCAATTGCAACCACCGAAGTCTATCATCGTTATCAAAACGTATTTGACCATGAACATATCGCAGCATTACGCCAATCCCGGTCTGGTAGCTTGCATTCTTTTTTACCTGTGTTGCGCTATACACGTACCACGGAAGAATCCATGGCCCTAAACAAAATTTCCTCGGGTGCGATTATTATTGCAGGTAGCGGAATGTGTACCGGTGGACGTATACGTCATCATTTTAGACATAACCTTTGGCGTAAATCTGCTCATGTCATCATCGTGGGTTATCAAGCCATTGGCACGCCTGGACGAGCATTAGTTGATGGTGCCAAGGTATTTCGTATGGGGTCTGAAGAAATTGCCGTTAAAGCTAGCATTCATACGTTGGGTGGTTTTTCTGCCCATGCCAGCCAATCACAACTGATCGATTGGGTTTCCGGTTTCAAGAGAAAACCAAAGATTTACCTTGTTCATGG
>CAMYMO010000325.1 GCA_947259425.1 uncultured Ectothiorhodospiraceae bacterium
ATAAGCCGCCACTGGCAATGACGAGCGCGCCAGCAGAAAAGTTGCCCAGTGACGTTTGTACGCTATAGGATTGATCCTGGTTAAGTTCAACGCTGGCAATATCGCAGTTTAATGTTATCTCGACCTTTACCTTCTTACATTCGGATAACAACATTTGCAGAATATCTTTGGCGCTGTCATCACAAAATAATTGACCATGATCGCGTTGGTGATACGGGATGGAATAGTGTTCGACCAGGGCGATAAAGTCCCATTGGCTAAAACGACTTAACGCAGATTTACAAAAGTGCGGATTATGTGAGATGAAGTTATCTGCACTGACATCGTAATTGGTAAAATTACATCGACCCCCACCGGACATCAGGATTTTTTTTCCGGCGCGATTGGCGTGATCCAGTACGGTAACGTTACGACCACGTTTACCGGCCTCTATCGCACACATCAAACCTGAGGCGCTGGCACCGATGATCAGGACATCAGAGGTATTTTGTTTAACCATATTAGCGTAATTTACGTACGCGGAATTTACGGCCTTTAATCTTGCCTTCGCTTAATATTTTTAACGCCTGTTTGGCAATCGGGCGTTCGACGGCGACATAGGCAAAGGTGTCAAACAGGTCAATCTTGCCAATCTGTTTTCCAGGAATTTTAGCATTGGCTGTTAACGCACCAAGTATGTCGCCGGCTCGTACTTTATTTTTCTTACCACCATTTATACTTAAGGTTACCATCGGCGGACTGAGGCGAAAATTTTCTCGTGTCTTAAGCGTATTGGGTTTTTCTATGCGCACCGAACTGTTTTGATATTCCTCAATGGCATTAACCTTGGCGGCTTCCGCTGGCATGAACAGGCTCAAGGCCAGGCCTTCATTGCCGGCGCGTCCGGTACGACCGATACGATGGATGTGTATTTCCGGATCATGTGGCAATTCAAAATTGATCACCGCGTCTAAATCTTTAATATCTAAACCGCGTGCGGCAACATCGGTGGCGATTAGAATCGAGGTGCTCTTGTTGGAAAACTGCACCAGTACCTGATCACGCTCTTTTTGTTCGAGATCGCCATGCAGGGCCAGGGCATGAAAACCTTGCTGCCACAGTGCTTCGGCCAATTCTTTACATTGTACCTTGCGGTTGCAGAACACCACGCTCGATTCGGGGCGATAATGTTGTAATAAAGCGATTAAGGTTTGGGTGCGTTCGCCTTTTTGGATCTCATAAAATATTTGTTGAATTTTTTTATTGCTGTGCAAGCTCTCAACTTGTACATCCAGGGGATCCCGTTGAATCGATTGACTGATGAATTTAATTTCATCGGGATAGGTTGCTGAAAACAACAAGGTTTGTCGTTCTGGAGGTGTCGCAGAAATGATGGTCATGATGTCTTCATAGAATCCCATGTCGAGCATGCGATCGGCTTCATCTAACACCAGTGTCTTGACGGTCGTTAGTTGTAAGGCACCGGTTTGCAGGTGTTTTAATATCCGGCCGGGCGTACCAACGACAATATGCGGTGCGTGCGCTAATGAATCACGCTGGGGTGCCGTCGGGGTACCCCCACACAGTGTTAGGATCTTTGTATTCGGTGTACTGCGTGCCAGTCGGCGTAATTCTTTTGCTACTTGATCGGCCAGCTCGCGAGTCGGGCATAATATCAATGCCTGGGTGATATATTGCTGGCTTTGCAGGCGATGTAATAAACCGATGCCAAACGCGGCGGTTTTGCCACTTCCCGTTTTAGCCTGGGCCTGAATATCCTGACCATTAAGGATGGCCGGTAAACTCTGGGCCTGAATTGGGGTCATGGCCTTATAATCCAGGGATTCCAGGTTGGTCAGGAATTCCGCTGTTAAGGGTAATGAGGAAAAGGCGGTATTTGTACTCACGCAGAAAGGTCTCGATTGATGTGGTATAAAGCCTGGGCATAATAACAGAATGAGCGCTCACGGGTTAGCGTTTCGATAACGGATCATTCCTGGAATGAGTGATGAGTCCAATTAAAAATGAGTATAAGTGAAATCGCAAATTTAGCCTGTCCACTCGACGGTGATCGGTTGCAGCTGATGGATAAAACGCTGGCCTGTGCCAAGGGTCATCGGTTTGATATT
>CAMYMO010000326.1 GCA_947259425.1 uncultured Ectothiorhodospiraceae bacterium
ATTCGTAATGAATTTGTTTGAGTAAATTGAGTCGTTTACTATCATTTTTGACAAAGGGTTTTAATCGATTGGACATATCCAATAACCAGACTTCTGCGTCAAATCGGTCCTCAAAGCTTTTATTGTCCGCTATTGCCTTGGTTAATAATTGACGTAATTCGTCACTGGGTGCCTGACGTTGGCTAGCATCAGCTGTCGACATGGCCACGAATAATGTCATCGCGAATATGAGTGTATGTTTTATTTTCATGTTAACTAAATTTTGAGTTTAAAAATTCAATTACCTGGTTGATCTCAACATCCTCTGAATCGGTATTACGGCGAGATTTATATTCATAAACCCCTTTATCTAAACTTTTATCGCCAACCACAAGTCGGTGGGGTATACCAATTAGCTCCATGTCGGCAAACATAATACCGGGGCGCTCACCGCGATCATCGAGCAGCACATCAATTCCCGCTTCTTTTAATTTAGCATATAAGTCTTCACTTGCCTCGCGAACTCGGTTTGATTTTTTGATATTCATGGCCAAAATGACGACCTGGAAAGGGGCAATGGCATCGGGCCAAATTATGCCTTTATCATCGTGGTTCTGTTCGATAGCTGAGGCGACCACCCTGGAAACCCCTATACCATAACAACCCATGGTCATGATGGTCGATTTGCCTTTGTCATCCAAAACATTGGCCTTCATGGATTTAGAATACTTGGTGCCGAGTTGAAAAATATGGCCGACTTCGATACCGCGCTTTATTTGTAGCTGACCTTTGCCATCCGGGCTGGGGTCACCCTCAACAACATTGCGTATATCGACACTTTCAACAACGGGTAAATCGCGTCCCCAGTTTACCCCCGTCAAGTGTTTGCCATTTTCATTCGCGCCACAAACGAAGTTCGTTAATACGGCGGCACTATGGTCAACGATGAGCGGTATGTTTAAACCAATAGGACCAATTGAACCAGGATCACAAGGCGCAAACTGTTTTACTTTATCTTCGTTGGCCAGGGTAAGTGGTGAGGCAACATTGGTTAACTTTTCAGCCTTAATGGCATTAAGCTCATGATCACCGCGTATCAGTAACGCGACGATTTCTGATTCTTCACCATTGACTAATAATGTTTTAATGGTTTGCGCAGCATCTATCTTTAAGAACTCACAAACTTGTTCAATACTTTTCTGATTGGGGGTATCAACGGTTTGCATTGGTTGCTGCTCAGTTGGCGAAGTGGTCTCAGGTTTAATGGCTTCAGCTAATTCTACATTCGCGGCGAACTCAGATTCATCGCTAAAAGCAATCGCATCTTCACCTGAATCGGCGAGGACGTGAAATTCATGTGAGGCATTACCGCCGATTGAACCGGTGTCCGCCAGCACAGGACGATAGTCGAGGCCGATGCGATTAAATATACGGCAGTAGGTTTGATGCATAATGTCATAGGTTTCCTGTAAGGAAGCCTGATCGAGATGAAAGGAGTAAGCGTCTTTCATTAAAAACTCACGTGCACGCATAATGCCGAAACGGGGTCGTCGCTCATCCCGAAACTTGGTCTGGATTTGGTAAAAATTGCTGGGTAATTGTTTATAACTACGAATCTCATTACGAATCAGATCGGTAATGACCTCTTCATGGGTTGGGCCAAAACAAAACTCGCGATCGTGACGATCCTTGAGGCGCAATAACTCAGGCCCATATTGTTCCCAGCGTTGAGATTCGTGCCATAATTCGGCAGGCTGGATCGCTGGCATCAATACTTCTTGAGCACCTGCCGCATTCATTTCTTCGCGCACGATGGTTTCCACCTTACGTAATACTTTTAGTCCGAGTGGCAGCCAGGTGTATAGGCCAGCAGCCAATTTTCGAACTAAACCGGCTCGGAGCATAAGTTGGTGGCTGATAACTTCGGCGTCGGCCGGTGTTTCTTTGACGGTAGCTATGAGTAATTTAGATGCGCGCATGAGTGTCTTTTTCTGGTTATAAATAAATGCAGAGTTTATAGGCAGATGAGTATCAGGTACAGGGGGTAGTGGCGGTCGTGCTATTCCTTTTTACCCGTCAGTCGCTCGGTCGGAATGACATTAGTGTCCTTATGATATTCAACA
>CAMYMO010000327.1 GCA_947259425.1 uncultured Ectothiorhodospiraceae bacterium
GTTCAAAAAAGGTTGGCAGGAAATTAGCTTGGTTTATAACAATATATTCAATGGCCCAGCAAAAGTTTATGTTGAATTTTATGACTTTACGATGTTTTCAACCGAGCAGATGTTCACCATTGTCGGTAAAGAACGCGGTCGTTTCGAGGTCGACGACCATAGCATTGATTTAGCCATTCGCACGAGTCGCGTTTATCAGAAGGTAAATTCTGTGTGGAGACAGGTTCATCACCACGGTTCAATCGATAACCCTCAACTGCTTGAAAACTATCAAACGACTGTATTAAACAGCAAATAACTTAAGGGGTCAGCATGTCATCAGAATATTACACCGCAACAACCTATTGGACCATTTTTGTCGCCATGCTGATAGCGATTACAACTATCTGGCTATATCGAACGGGTAAAGCTACAACAAAGGCTCAAATCATCGTTGCTTTACTTTTTACAGGCCTTATTTTTTTTATGCACTGGGGATTTAGCGGAGAAAAATTTTTACCCGCAAGCCTTTCCGGCGGTCTCTTTTTCCTGGTTATTTTAGTCAGCGCCTTCGCCGTTAACATGGCCTTCTTTTTAACTTCGTCTCATATCTTTAACAACCTGTCTCAACAACACCTGCAACTCGCGCATGGTTTGAGAGTATTTATTGGCGGAGGGTTTTTAATGGAAGGCGTTTTAAATGTACTACCAGCTTGGTTTAGCATTATGGATGGCTTTATGCATATCGCCTCTGGCTTTTTTGCCTTAATAGCCGCGATGGCTTATATCAATAACGATAAATTAAAAAATAAACTATTGTGGCTAGCAAATATGATTGGTGTAACCGATATATTGGTTATTGTAATCAGCATCTGTTTTATTGTCTGGGATGAAATCGGCCCGCATCACAATATGCACTATGTCGTTTTTACCGCTGGCCCTGTTTTCCTTTGGCTTCATTTTGTTTCTATCATGAAACTGTTACAAGATAAAAAAGAATAATTATTTTATTGCGCGCAGTAATATTGGCCTAACAATAGAAATAGAAGTCATAAAGAATTCAGAAAGTTACAGCCGTTGCATAAGATGGACTTATAAATCAAAGTCGTCGGCGATCTCTCTCTTTAAGCGACATTCTTCTAAATAGTCTTCAAGTTTTCTTCGATTTGCCGAGGAAAACTTTCCTTTGCTTGTCGTTTGATTAGCGACTTCTTTATATACTTCTTCGATAAAATCTGTGTCAATCGCAAACTCGCCACTTTCGATTAACTCATCAGTACGTTCTTTTAACTGCGCCTTCGCATTCTTTGACAGGGCAGCTTTATCTTGCTCAGACATAAACGGCACTCCTTAGCAAAAATATCGGTTTGCTCAATTGTTACAAGCAAATATTACTCACTGGTTAAAAATTCATGAATAAGTTCGATATTTTATAAATAGTGCGTATTTGTGAGGTTGTCAAACATAAGACACTGCTTTGTTCACAATTTGAAAGATTATGTATACAAAGCTAAACATTTGGGTATAAAAAACCCCCTGCTGTATCAATGCGCGATATATGCAGAGGGTCTATTATTCACTTAAAGAACGATTTAGTTGTTTGTTATGACTTCCCTAAAATGGAATGTCATCATCAAAGTCACCCGCTGGGGCCATTTGCGGTTCTGGACTTCCGCCATAATTCGCACCTTGATTTGCGCCTTGATTTGCGCCTTGATTTGCTCCGGCATTTGGAGCACCACTATTTTGGCCTGCTGGTGCCTGTTGACCATAGTTATTACTAGGTGCGCCTGCTCCGGCACCGCGACTATCAAGCATTTGCATTTCGCTCGCGACAATCTCGGTGGTGTATCGATCCTGTCCCTGGTTGTCCTGCCACTTACGCGTCTGCAGTTTACCTTCGACGTAGATCTTGGAACCTTTCTTTAAATATTCACCGACAATCTCGGCGAGACGGCGCCAGAAAATGACGCGATGCCATTCTGTTTTTTCCTGTTGTTCACCGGTATTTTTATCCTTCCAGCTCTCAGAGGTGGCAATCGTGACATTGGCGACTGCCTGTCCGTTCGCCATATAACGGACCTCAGGGTCTTTACCCAGGTTACCGACTAAGATTACT
>CAMYMO010000328.1 GCA_947259425.1 uncultured Ectothiorhodospiraceae bacterium
ACAACCGCGGTGCGTTTGTTTACATTTTGATAGGCTAGCTGATACTGAATTTTACCAAACAGATATAGATGCTCTAGCTCACTTGAGTTTTTAGGTTTACCAAGAATCTCCAATGCCTGGTCGAAGCGTTCACGCTGCATTGCAGAACGTACTTCGCTAAACGGAACCTTTGGAAGATCAGCACAGGATTCAAGCTGCATTTCACTAATCGCCAGATCAGCGACATTCAGCGCGTGTGCACCGGTCACTGTCCACGTTAGTAATCCAACTAATATAAGTCGTGTTATCGTATACATGTCTCTGCCCTTGGGGGTTAGGCGTTGTTTTAGATATTTCGACAATTCTAGCAATAGCAATTAGACGACAGCAATGCCTGTCGTGTATCAAACAGAGCATGAATACCTTCAATATTAAATTAAGACTTTAGAACGAGTCTAATTATATTAACAACACTTTGTATACATAGAATAAATAAGGTTTTATCCTGATCGCATTGTCGAAAATGATCAAACACGAGCAAATGTGAACTCCATCACAAAAATCCAGGCTGTGACCAGGCGACAATTTTATTTGTCTGCATTAGCTTATTTGTAATCAAATAAACATGAATACAGATATCACCTGCCCATTGGCCGGAGTCTAATCGTCAGCTGGCGCTCATTGTGAGGAAGGTAACTATTTTCAAATACTCAATCTAGCGAATTTAGATTTAGAGTAACTGGGATATTTGTTCGCTCGCATCATTAACGTTAAGTGACAAATTCTGCCCGGTTGCTAGAATATTGAATATCAAAGTCTTATCCGCTAATTCAAAGCTCACCGTATCCGCTTCACGTAACTGAATTTTGCTCACACTTTCTTTTAACGATTCTTTACCAAGATCATCGGACGCAATCCTGAAAATGCTTTGTTTCAGCAAATTTAGTGAATTACAAAGATATGGAATGGTTTCAGCTTTTGTATCAAGCGTGTTCTCGATCTCGATTTCACTTTTAATCTTTTTGCCAATTTCTTCCGAAATTTCATGTAAAAGGCGCTTAAAGTCGAGTGGCCCCATATCGGTTGAATAAGGCAAGGGTTGTTTTGGATCAAGTAATTCATTAACTCTTTCGTCATAATCAAAGGCAACGCTAACAATATTACCCGAATTTAAAACAATGACTGATGGATTGAGCTGACGATTTATTTCCTGTACCAGGGTAATTGATCCAGACTCAAACGAAGACACATAACCGGTGAAAAGCTGACCTTGTTGTGTACCTAAGGTTACCTCGGGTACAAATAGGTCAAATCCTGATTTAATAAGATTTACCAGGCTATCCAAACGTTTTAATAATTCTGCAACCGTGTAAGTTGGGACATCTAAATTTGCTGCTTCTATGGACATTATCATAAACCCGTTTTCAAATTAGCCATCGCTATTGAGTCAATTAATCGAGGGGAATCTAAACGTAAAATACGTTCAGGTTAATGGACTGAGTTGTTAACAACCCAGTCCATTGGCTTAGCTTCTTACCTTATAAACCTTCTTCAATTTTTCCACGGATATCACCCGGTGTAAAAATTGAACCAAAATCGGCCCAGGTTGTTTGCAAAGTTAATTTTCCATCGCCAAATTCAACCTTACGATCATCCGTGTTCTCAAGGTTTTTTACATAAATACTTTTAAATGATTCCTGCATGGCTTCCTTTGCAAAATCATCACTGCATAAATCTCTAACAGCTTCAGCAACACGACCCAATACTTGATGCTCAATCTCTTGTATCGAATCTTTTGCAGTAAATGTATCCCAATCGATATCAATAGAAACTTCTCCCCCGTAACAACCACCCATATCAGCGGCAACTGTTGGAATCACTTCAGTTTCTAAATTTTGTTTCATTCTTTTTTCTTCTAAACCCATGTTTTTATGCTCCTTGAAAATACTATGTCAATATTGGATTTGTCTAACCAATGTGAAAACGCGACAAACAAGAAAGTGGGTTAAGGTTTTGGTGTTTTTATATGATTATTTTCATCCGGTGTTGCCCAACCAGGCATCCCGAAATGCACACTTTTATACAAACTGTGCTCATCTCCCAATTCCCCCAAATTCACCGTCGAGACTTCCTATCGGCGACATAAATTAAAACACTAATATTAATAAGCTACAATGTGTAAACGTTGTAACGCGCTTTAAATCTGCTCAGTTATGGTTGTGTAGTACTCATTTATTAAATAGTTCACAAAAGTTCACAATTAAATTATTCGATCAAGCATCGTTTAAAATCGACTCGGCCAATTTTGGAAACAATATCCCCTGAATCGTAGCGGATGTATTGCTCCGCCGGCTCAGGTAAAATCATCAATACGCTTGAATGGAAACAGAGTCGGGCCTTAATTTCTGTTCTCTATATTGTTGATATTAATAACCTTTTTTAAGGCCGACGGAAACAATCGACACTGACACGCATTCTAGGGAAGAGAAGTATGATTTTTCACACTATTATTAAGACTGTCGTCACATTTGTGGCGTATGTATATCCGCAGATGCCGATAACGATATCAGGGTCGTGAGTTTTTAAATGTCGAAACAAGACAAACATTCCACAGAGCACCAGGTAACCTCAGTTGTTAATTTACCAGGTTACGAAATTAAAGACGTCCTCGGCAAGGGCGGGATGGCGATCGTCTATCTGGCGGTACAAAAGAGTATTGGCCGTCAGGTTGCACTCAAGATTCTTGCTCCAGATCATACCGATGATAGCTTCACAGATCGTTTTTTGCGTGAAGCACGTATCGTCAGCAGCCTCACCCATCCAAACATCATTACCATTTACGATGCGGGTGTTTATCAAGGCTGTCATTTTATGGCGATGGAATATGTGCCTGGTAAAAATTTGCGAGATGCTCGCGACTTGCTTAATCGCAAACATAAGATAGCTATCATCAAACAGATTGCCAAGGCACTCGATTACGCAGGGCAAAAGGGGTATATACACCGTGACATTAAACCAGAAAATATCCTGTTGCATGAAGATGGGCGTGCCATCCTTACTGACTTCGGCATTGCTCGAAGTCAAAACACCTCCCAGGGATTAACCGTCACGGGGAAGGTCATCGGCACACCCTATTATATGAGTCCTGAGCAGACCAAAGGACTAAAAGTCGATCATCGTTCAGATGTCTATAGTTTAGGTATTGTTTTATTTCAGGCGCTTGCCGGTTATGTACCTTATGATGGACCTTCTTTAGTCGCCATTGGAATCAAACATTTATCCGATCCCATTCCTGAGCTTCCACCGGGTATGGAGATCTTTCAACCTATTATAAACATTTGTTTATCCAAGGACCCGGAACACCGGTATCAAACGGCTGGAGAATTTTTAAATGCGCTCGAACAAATTAGCGACGCCGATATCGACTTTCTGGATGCAAAATCGGCGGCTAAAAACAGGTTAGGAAAAGATCATTTTGCCAAAACCATATCGACAACCTCTAACCCGGTGTTGTCGGCTCATCAAAACAAGAAAAAACTCAAAACACCATCAAAAACGACTAGCTCTAATGAATTTAACTTTGATGTTACAGAAGATGTTACACAGACCGACGATTTTAAACGTTTAGGACGCCGTAAACGCTTGGTCGTGTGGTTGATCCTGATAGCCATTGTTGCAAGCGCAGGATATTTTAAACGAGATGTACTGTTAGAGGTATGGCAAACCTATCTAACACCACAGATCGACAAATTTCTAAAACAAACAACCGAACCACCTATCGAGATAGATCCAGCGCAAGAGAAGCTACAGGAACCGGCAACTACTTCAGGGCTGCCCCATGAGCTTGATAGCAAAGCAGTTTCTGAATTTTCTTTACCGCTTGATAACAACATGGACTCAGTTAAACAATTAACCTTATCGAATCGAAAACGATTACAGGATAATCCTTCTGACCCACTTGCAAAAAAACATTTAGAACAAATAGCACACTGGTACACTGTACAAACGGCTAATGCGCTGGAGAACCATGACTATGCCAAGGCGAGATTACTCGTTGCACAAATGAATGATACCCTCCCGAAGGCGTTTATCCCTCAGAAACTGTTACAGTTAGATAATCAACTGCTACGTCGAGAGGCAATACAAAGTCATATGCAGCGGGCAAATGAATACCTGCAACAAAAAGCCTTGACCTCCCCTGCCGGTAAAAATGCCGCTGATGAGTTGCAAGCCGTACTTTCAATCGATCCAAGCTATACACCAGCCAGGAATGAACTAAACAAAATCGTTGAGCATTATTTTACGACTGCCGACGCACATCAGCTGGCTGGAAAACCACATGAGGCTTTGGCCAGTGTAGAACTGGGCCTTAGCGTAGATCAAAGCCATGCCGGTTTATTGCAACTTAAGAAAACCATTCAACAAAATATCCAGCAACAAGAAAAGCTGATGTCCGTATTAATCCAGGCAGAAGCTCAATTTCAAGCAGGCAAGGTGATTTTGCCTAAAGAAGGAAGTGCGACCAGTCTGTACAAACAAGTACTACGCGAACAAAAAGATAATAAAAATGCCCGTGCGGGATTAATTAAAGCAGAAGACTACGCTATCAAGCAAATCCAAACTGCGATTTGGCAGAAAAAATTTAGCCAAGCTGAACAAATACTAACGGCAGCGCTAAGTGAATTTCCAAAAAGCGCGCGGCTTGACCAGGTACATAAAAAGTTTATAACAACAAAAACTGAAAATGCACCTCGTATTACACATCTACTGGTCAGTGATCAACCATTGGGAACATTATTAGCCGAACAACTCACCCTGTCAGTCGGTCCAATTTTACACCTCGGATTTAGCTATAAAAACCTGTCAAAAGATACGACGACGCTTGAACTCAAACTTGAATCCATTAGCGACAAGCAGGTTGTGATTGAAAAAAAATTACTTGTATCTGAGGCGACTGGAGATCAGATATTCTCTATAAACCACCCGATTGCGACTTTCATACCAGGTCAATATCGAGTCATCATTTCACTGGGTAATAACACTCTCATTTCCCACGCATTTACTATCCGGGCAAAGACTCCGGCTGCTAAACAACAATAATCGATATCGCGTTTTAACTATTTTATGAAAATCAGATTAATTTTTTAGTGTTGTAGCTAAAGAATATGCTAGTCTCAAAAGATGTTAATTTTTTAAGGTATGACAATGAATTCGGGTAATCCATACCAGCCTCCGGCAACACAGGTTGAGGCAGAAGCTAAATCATCGGATGAAATTTGGGATTTTATCGATCCTCAAACTGTCCCAATCGGACGCGGACTCAGCTGGATTGGTCAAGGCTTCAGTTTCTTTGGTCGCAATGCCGGTATCTGGATTGCCATTACTTTCATTTATCTCATACTTCTGATGGTTTCATCATTTATCCCTTTTGCCACCCAAATTTTACAGCCGATGCTCGCAGGTGGCTTAATGCTGGGTTTGTACGCTCAGGATAATGGAGAACCATTAGAGGTACGCCACCTTTTTGAAGGCTTTAATGTATGTGCTGACAAGCTCGCTATTTTAGGTGCATTATTACTTGGAGTAGGAATCCTGGTTGTGGTCGCCATTATGATAATCTTTTTCATTGGTTTTTTTATCGTGCTTGGACTTAAAGAAACAGGCGCACCTGCCGAACCCGCGATACTGGTCATGGCCATTATTGGCGTGCCTATCGTCTTACTTATCGCTTTACTATTAGGGGCTGTTTCCTGGTTTGGTCCACCGTTAGTGATATTGCATAAAAAACCCGTGGGTGATGCATTCAAACTGAGCTTAATCGCATTAAAACGAAATATCGGTGCATTTATGGTTTTCACCTTCTTTGCAATGCTGATGTTGCTGCTTACCGTGATTACATTTTACCTTGGGCTGCTGATCGTTTTGCCGGTATTATTTGGTGCAACCTATGCTTCCTGGAAGGATATATTCACCCAGGCACCTAGCCATTAATCCCTGCAAACTTGTGGCAAGCCAAATTTAGCGGGTCTTGTGTGAAGCATCACAAAAGGGTTTGTTTTTTGACAAGCCGCAACGACATAATGCCGCCTTGTTCCGGGTCGTGAGTGACGAACCTTCTTCATTCTGAATCGTCATGGGTCCTTTAGCAATTAACATCGCATTGTCACGTACGCTAACAACCAGCTGTTGCTCTTTTTCTGGAATGGAAGCTTCGGTAGATATTACTTCGCCTTTATCATCATTAAATTGCGCTGTATCGGTAAATACACAAGTCTTGTGCTCACCATCGCAAAAAGGTTTATTGTTAGATTGACCACAGCGGCATAAGTAAGCCTCATTATCTTCAAGTAAGACATTGCCGCTCGCATCTTCAATAACAATATTACCTTTGAAAATGAATGGACCATTTTCTCGTACAAATATAGTGTTACTCACAATAACTACTCCAATAGCGATATCAGATTAGTATTGTAATTCAACTATAATACAATTGAAATTATCGCAAACCGATTAGCTTGCCTTCGGAATCAGGCCACTGACGACCGCGGATAAAGCTCGATCCATTAGTGGCACGTCATCAACAACCTTTGCGTGTCCCTGGCGCAGGTCTTCAGCCAGTTCGTTAAGCGTTTTATCAGCAACCACATCAAATTTCCAATTTAGAAAAGTAAATTCTCCTAATAACTCACTCTTCCAGGCTAATTTGGCGCGACGTATATCACCCTTATCGTTTTTGAATTCGACCCATTTGCCCATTTCTAAATGTCGAGCAAGTTCAAGATATTCATCATTAACCTGATCTAACTCTTTTGCTGGTTCCCAATCTTCTAATACTATTTCTTCGAGTAAGACTTTTTCAGTGTTGATTACATTTTCGATCTCTTCATCCAGTGACTCGATACTTTTTTCGTTGTTCAAAACCGCCTTAACCGATTCATTTTCAGTATCTTCTAAAATGCAGTCGCTTAAGTTAAGCCCATGTACGCTGGCCAGGTGGTACGGTTCGAGGGTGCTAAATATCTTATCAAGTTCTTTTTTTGGCATATTAATAAGTTTAAAACCGTCTCTCAAGGTGACCACCAATTGCTGAATGATTGAACCTAGTTTCTTTCGATCCAGGTTGTGAACCTTGGGTTCAACCGACCAACACAGCACATCAATAAAACGAATTTGAGTTTTCCATAGTTGACTGTACTCGCCCTCTTGTAAGTAAGTTTCGAGCATCACCTCTTTCCAGGGCCCAAGTATGATATCGACAATTGGTTTAGGTAACTCTCGGCCAATTAAATGCTGGCTCAATGTTTCTTTTACCCAGGTTTTGGCCAGGATCATTTCTTCCTTTTCATGTTGCACCTGACTGATATCTTTACATGCCTGTAATTCATCTAATTGCTGTTCACTGATGAACTCGTTCAATTGCTCAGTTAATTCGGTAAATAATCCCAGATCGTCAGTAAATTTTTCTAAAACTTCTTCAACGATCTCGTTTATTTTATTCAAAATAGGTTGATCAAGCCCTTCGCTTTCGTCAATCCCGACTGCGGTACTGGCCAGAAGGTTTAGTAAATAACGGGCAGGATGACCATTCATAGAAAAGAAATCTTTATCGAGCATTGCGACCTTTAACATCGGAATCTGCAAACGCCCGATACTGGCTTTAGCCGTCATCGGTAAGTTTGGATCATCCAGGATGTATTCAAAAAGCAAACACACTACATCGATAACATCATTATCACGCGGATTTAAGATATTTGCTTGTTCACCTTCTTCTGACGCCTGTTGTAACTGCACTCGAAGAAAATTTCCGACCGCATAAGCCCCTGTCTCAGGGACCTCATCGAAATTCGTACTTTGTATCGCTGTCAGTGCATTGACAACATCTTGCGTAGACAAATTGACATTGGCGGCACCTGCAGCAAACTCGCTAGCCTGATTACCAACACCACCGACAGAATTTAAACCCGCCGACATACCAGGTGTTCCCATCATACCGGCAGGCGTTTGACCAGGAGGGAGCGCCGACCCGGCTGCATTAAACAAAGACTGCCGCTGCGCACTCACCAGCTGTTGAAGCTGCGACCAAACCGGTGCATCTATCTGGGCGGGCATAGCGCCGGGCACACCGGGCATATTATTTCCCATTTCGGGTACGATACCATCGGTTTGATCAGGATTCATCGTTGGCATTGGCGCAGAGGATGGTGTCTTGATAATTTCCTGCTTAATAACTGGTAACACATTTTCCTCGATCAACATCGCATTTAAACCGGTATACATTTCAGCCAAATTATGAATGCAGTGAAGATCAAATAATTTAATAATTATCAGCTGTATCTCGAGCGCTAAATCGATTTGCTCAGCCGCCTTAACAAAACTGTTTACTATCGCATCCGCACCAAATGGAGCGACCAGATTTTGCCCTTGCTTATGATTACTCAAATAAGCGAGTCGTTTATCTAATGCGCTTAAATCTAGTGAATACAAATTTTGGATTTTCTGTATTAAATTACGGATGGCTAGATTTATCTCCAGATCGGCATCACTGACCAATTCCATCGAGTTTAGATCGATTTCGGAAAAATTAACCTGTTCTTTACCGCTATCAGTTTCCGTTTCAAAGTCAACAAAATACTGTTCGATCTCGGTAAAAAAGGTACCCTCGATTGAGCTTCGCTGTAATCGAACGACCCGCATTGAGTCGAAATATAAATTTTTATCGGTAACTTCACTCGCACCTTCGGCTAATTTAAACAACGCATCATCAGCCGTATCAAACATGCCCTGCATCACTTTCTTCATGTGCTGAATGGTTTTTTGTTTTATTTTTGGTTGTAGTTTTCTGAGCAAAAGTCGACGTTCGATACCATCCTGTTTAATATCCTCAAAAGAAACCACATTATCGAGTGAAGCCATATGTATTCTGACCTAAGTTACAAATTGTCTACCCAATATCTATCGACTTCACAAATCCGCAAAATAAATGTAATAATGAAAAACCCGTCACAAAATGACAAATTCAGGTGTGATCTGGCTCCCGAAAACCGATGTTTTCACCTGTAAACGCTATTTTTAACCCAAAAAAAACTTGGCCAACGTTCATATTCATTAACATGGCATACCATCAGCACAATGCCACGATTTGCTAGATTTTCGCCACAATTCAGGCTTAAACTCATCATATAACTAATAATATAACTACATTTTCGTTTGGGAACACGATGCTCTATCAGGGAATTATTAACAGACTGCCGGTCAATGAACCGTTTTCACAACTAAGCATGTGGACTGGCAAGCTATCACTGATAGCTTTGACTATTGTGTTATTTTACCCGGCGCTGGCCTGGATGTTTGAGGCGTTTACCAGCCAGGAACATCGCTTTCAATTCATTGGCATCATGATGCTGGCCACCTTCTTGATCTATCGACAAATCAATAGTCATTCAGACATTGATTGGCGATTGTCTTTGCAATTACGTATTACCCCTATTCTGCTGTATTTAAGCTGTACGGTTGGCTTCGTCCTGAATGAGTATTTTTTAGATATTCATATTATTTCGGCTACGCTGTGCATTCTCGCTTTATATTCACTCTTTGGATTTTTTTCTTCTATAAAAGTATGGCAAAAAGGGCTGGTACCGACACTATTGCTGATTATCCTGCTTCCATTCGGAGATTACTTGAACGTCTACTTAGGGTTTCCATTAAGATTATTTTCTGCTTATGCCAGCGCAGATACACTAACTGCACTGGGTTATCCCAGCATGTCATCCGAAACGATTATCGTATTGGAAAATCAGTATTCCAATGTTGATTTGAATTGCAGCGGTATTAAAGGGATATGGTCTGGCCTGGCCTTTTTTGTTTTATTAAGTTGGGTAGAAAACAAACCGATTGGTACTGCCTGGCTATGGCGACTTGCGGTGTTCGTATTAGCGTTAATTTCAGCTAACATCCTCAGGATTACCATTTTGGTATTACTTGGATCGCACTTTACTTATTTTGAATTTGCCGACCTGATCCATGAAATACTCGGCATCATTGGATTTACCCTGGCATGCCTGCTCGGCTGGGGATTACTGTTAACGCAAAAAAGTAGCCCCAATCCTGATAACCCGAAAAAACGACTGCGCAAATTAGTACACACCAGCAAAACCGGAAAAAGACCTCAGCTCAGCTTGATGTTGTTACTTTCAGTTATCATGAGCCTGAACCTGCTATATACCCCTATGCCGAAGGCAAATGCACTAAGTGT
>CAMYMO010000329.1 GCA_947259425.1 uncultured Ectothiorhodospiraceae bacterium
TTGGAGCCTGGTTGGCTCATCGCCTTCCCGCTACTTTACTCAAGCGGATTTTTGGCCTATTTTTAATAGGGTTGGGTGGTTATATGTTCCTGGTTTAACTACCCCCAAAAGTTTTAATTTGGAAGCCTAATAGCCCCTCATAAAAGTGTGATCAATATCCCAGAAAATTTGCTTGAGGAAAATTTTAAGCAATAAAAACAAAAGCTTATTAATAGTCGAATTGAATATGCAAGATTCAGACTCAATTGATATACACACACTAAAAATGTTACATTGTGTGACATTGTTCACTTATTAACCGATATTGAGGCCTAACTGTAATGACACTAATTAACCGTTTAAGAGCGTTATCTGTTTCGAAGATAATGTTGTTAGTGACGGTACTAGTCGCGTTGCTGCCGGTCCTAATCCTGGGTATCCACCTTTATCACTCTGCCTGGGAAAACAGTTGGCGTGAGATTCAGGAAAAACACCAACTAATCGCACAAAATTTAGCCATGCCCTTGGCGACCTACGTCAATGATCATAAAGGCATGCTATCGATTATGTCTGAGACCATTCCAATGATGGGCTTGGGTAAGAAAAAAGTTCAGCCGCTATTGGAAAAGACGCTAACCAGCATGCGCGGGTTTCGTTCGCTTATCTTACTCGATATGCAAGGTAAAATTCTCTCCTCAGCAAGTATCGGTGCTCAGTATACAAAGAGCTTTGCAGACGTAATGGCGAATGAACAATGCTACCTAAAAGTACGCAATACTGGTAAATGGGCAATCTCGAAAGTAAAACCCAATCCTATTACCCAACAGCCAACGATTTTTATGGGCTACGCGGTATTCAATAAAAAAAAGAAAATGGTTGCGGTACTTCTTGGAGAGTTACGGATTGATTATATTGAAGTGATTCGTAAACAGGTTAAGTTTGGCAAAAAAGGCCATTCTGCGATTGTTGATCAGACCGGACAGGTGCTGGTTCACCCAAATTCTAATTGGATGGCGGAAACAAAGGATCTATCAAGTTGGCCTATCGTAAAAAAAATGATGGCTGGGGAAACCGGTGTGACTTCGTTTTACTCACCTTTTATGAAAGGTAACATGGTCGCCGGTTATGCGGCGGTGCCAGAGATAGGCTGGGGGATTATGGTGCCACAACCTGAATCTGAAGTCGCGGAACAGGTGAATGCGTTGATGCGTTCACATATCATCTGGGGACTAACCGGCTTAGTGATAGCCATCCTGTTGGCATTAGGTGTTTCTCACTGGGTAACCGGACCGTTGAATAAGTTAGCGAAAGCCGGTCGTGAGCTAATGCATAATGGCTTAGACGGTAACTTGCCTTCGATAAGAAAACATTCGCCAAAAGAAATAAATCAATTGGGTACCGTGTTGCGTGCATTGATTTCTTCATTACAAGTGTCGCGTGATGAAGTGCGTAAATTTAATGACTCATTACAACAGCGCGTTGACGAGGCCACTGCAAAGCTCCGCGAGGCAAATGAGCGTCTTGAAGTCGCGGCACAAAGTGATTATTTAACTGAGATTTCCAACCGTCGTTATTTTGAGGACTGTTTGCAACAGGCCCTATCACGCCGCAGTGGGGACATTGATCACTTCTGTGTTATGTTGATCGATGTTGATCATTTCAAACAAATAAACGACTCATATGGTCATGCCGCAGGTGATGCGGTATTAAATCAGGTCGCGCGGATTTTAGAACGCGAAATGCGTTCCGGTGATCTGGTGGCGCGCTATGGTGGCGATGAATTTGTCGCATACATGCGTTGTACACGCGAGATTGGGCGACAGCGAGCTGAGGAGATTCACACGGCGATCGAGGATGGTGTTGTAGCGTGGGAGGATAAATCCATTCACATCACGGCATCAGTCGGGCTGTACTGTCAGGTCTTAAGTGCCAATGAAGAAATTAAAGATGTTTTATTACATGCTGATAAGGCTATGTATGCTGCAAAAAGGCAGGGACGAAATCAGGTAATTGACATCAGCGAGTAAATCTCACCAGTAAACATTGCCAACATGCTAACGAGCTACTAACCTATATATTCAATCAAGCCATTATCAATGAGTTTAATGTA
>CAMYMO010000330.1 GCA_947259425.1 uncultured Ectothiorhodospiraceae bacterium
TCGTTCTATAAATGATACGGCTAATAAACTCGACCTATTGGCGCGTGTCGACGGACCGATCGCTGAGTTATTTTTATTATTGGATAAAAATATCAACTTGCAAGAGGTTGAGTGGCGCCAAGCTGGCGATAACAGTCGCGAGTACGCAAAGTTCCCGATTAAAGGAAGCAAAGTTAAAGAGCTGGACAAACCATTTGAAGATCTGCGTCGTTTCACCACACCCGGTGAGAAAATGGCAATCAGTGAGTTATTGAATAAGTACTTAACCGCACTGGCATCATTGCAGGGTGAATTTGAAAATTTACGCACCACCAATGAGAGCGCACGCGAAGCAGAGTTAGTGGCGGCCAACGTATTGTCAGGCAAAGGTAATAACACCGCTGTTTATCAGGCAAAAACCACGACGATCGGTTTAATTAATGGTAGCCGTTCACGCACCCGCCGAGTGATCGAACCCATTTTTATGGAGCCCATTAAAGGCTCTTGGCGTGTCGTGATGGGTTCCGCTATGGGTGAGATTCAAAGTAAATGGACTTCTATCGTATTGGCCGAGTATGAAGATCGTATTCGTGGACGTTTTCCATTTTCGGATAACGGACCGGATGCCGCAATTGAAGATGTAGCAGAGTTCTTTCATCCTGAAGACGGGGTGTTATGGAGTTTCGTGCGTGACCATCTTGGTTCCTATTTATATAAACACAATGGCACCTGGCGACAACGTTCGTGGATGGGACTCAGTGCCGGCTTTAACAAAAGTTTTGTTCATGCTCTAAATCGCAGCCAACGAATCAGCAGTGGTTTATTCAAGCGTGGTGGTATGACACCGGAGATGACCTTTTATCTTTATCCGATGCCAACAACCGGAATTAGCGAGATTGCGTTGGAGTCTAATGGACAGCTTTATCGCTATCGAAATGGACCACAGGAATGGCGTCGTTTCAAATGGCCGGGTAACAGTGACAGTACTGGGGCGAGTGTAACCGCAATTTCTGAATTGAATAACATGCGTGCCGAACAAACTGAGCATGGCATGTGGGGTATTTTTCATTTGTTTAGAAAAGCACGTTTAGTGAAAGAACGTGGTACGCAATATCTAAGCGAGTGGAATATGGAAGCGATTAATGGCAAGCCGGTTCGAATTAGTTTTAAGGTCAAGGCGGATCGCTCGAATAACTTGTTACAACCTGGCTTATTTAACAAGTATACAGTTCCAAAACGAATCATCGGTGGTGGTCGTAAGCGATCATCTGTAACGAATCGAGGCTAGTCATGTTTACCTTTAAAAATAAACAAGACAAAGTTGCTCACCAACCGATTATCCGTGAAGTGATAGGTTGTTGTGGCAAGATGCCTCTGCATGGCGATTTTATAAAGCATAACCTTAAGGTCAGGGAGGCGGTTGCACTGGATGACTGGATCCAGGATGGTGTGACATTGTTGAATCGTCGTTTTGAGGATCGCTGGAAAAAAGTATTTCAACTGAGCCCGAACTATCGATTTGTATTTGCAGGTGATGAGAATGATAAAACCATTGCTGGTGTTATCTCTCCGAGTACAGACAAAGTGGGTCGTAGTTATCCATTTGTAGTGTTTAGGGCAACAGACAATTCGACATTAAAAAACCATCAGTCAATTACGCCGTTGGCTTTTTCAGATACCTATAAATCTATGGATGCGTTAATTGCTCATCCCTGGCAGAACGAATCATTAGACACGTTATTAAACTCCATTGATGTGACCGGCTCACAGCAACTGGATCTGCAGAGTATCGACTGGACAGAGCGTCTGTATACTGCATTAGAGAATATCACCATTGGGAATATTTGGGACGAAATCTTACCCGGTTCGGATGATAAATTAAGGGTCGCATTCATGTATGTTGTCATGAGTTCGCTGCAGACCGTTGCCAGGCGAACCCCAACCCGAGTTCATTGGGGACTACGTTTTCCCATTCCGAATGGTGATGATGCGATAAAACATATTGTTTTCTGGTTGCAACTGAGTAAAGCCGCAATTGGTGAACGAAACTGGCGAGCAAATTTTATCTGGAATCCAGCAGCACCGGGTATCCCAGCGCGGTTATT
>CAMYMO010000331.1 GCA_947259425.1 uncultured Ectothiorhodospiraceae bacterium
TAGGAGTTTAAATATGTTTGAGAATATGGATAGAGATCAAACTATCGGAGATATCACTCAAAGACCCGAATCTGAAGAATTCTGTTATTTACCGCTCGATATTATTGACCCTGATCCAGCGCAGCCACGTGTTGTGTTTGATCCAGGTGAACTTGAGGCGTTGGCCGATACCATCAGGGTGCGCCAGGTTGTACAGCCTATTCAAGTGACGCCTGCAGAGCAGGGTCGCTATATGATTATAGATGGTGAGCGTCGTTGGCGAGGATCTAAGCTTGCTGAAAAGCATACGATCCCAGCCATCATAAAACGCAATGTCTCAGACAGTGAACGAGAAGATATGCAATTGCTATCCTTTTTCTCACGCGTGGATCTGAACCCGGTTGAACTGGCCAAGACCCTGGAATTAATGATCTCAAAGCGAGGCGATAGCGCAAAAGCGGTATCCGACGAACTAGGCGTATCAGAATCATGGATCAGTCAGCGCCGGAAAATACTACGCTTGCCTGAAGACGTACAACAACTCGCGATGGATGGTGTTGTGACAGATAAGGCGGCGCTGAATAAGCTGGGATCATTGCCACATGATGAACGTCAACGCAAGATTGAGAAAATTCGGGCCGGTGAATACAATAGTTCCGAGCTGACTAAATCAAATAATAAAAAAGACAAGCCACAAGAAAATAAAGATCTCGCAATATTACATCTGGAAAAACTGTTTTCTGAACAAACGGGTGTGCCTTTTACTATCCAGCATAATGCAAATAAAGATACTGGCACTGTTCGTTTTACATATTCGAGCCTTGAACAACTGAACGACTTGCTGGGACGATTACATACATCTCGCGAGGTTTAAATCGTTCCGAGCTTGTTTGTCGAAGTCTTGCTAAGTCATTTACGATGCGTAGATGACATATCTGCCTCACCATTTCATCGATCTGTGATCGTCTGCTTGTCAGATAGGTATTAGTAACAATAAGTCCCGTAGTAGGGGGCTTGTTTGTTACATTGTCTCTCTTCTCATATTTGCTATGATTGGATTGTCGGTCTTCATTTGATCGGCGATTTGTAAATCATAGGAGGTAGCCTCGTTGCTACCTTCTATGGTAGCGACTCGGCGCCTCCTTCTTTTTTTATAAGAAGCGAGGTACTAGCATGAATAATGATGTATATGCCGAGATCACGGCACAGATTGTCTTGTCACTTGAAATTGGCGTTAAGCCATGGGAACGGCCTTGGGATGCAGAAGTACCCTTTGCTTTACCCACTAATGCCATGACTGGCGACCGCTATCACGGTCTTAATATTTTACTGCTTTGGTCTGCACAGGACGCTTTTGGTTTCACGGGTCATCGATGGACGACCTATCGACAAGCCCAGGAACTGGTTGCTGAATATGCAAAGAAACAAGGCATTGATGTTATTAAGAAAAGTCGTGCGCGCGGTAAGGGTTATTATTTCATTAATGAAGACGGTCACCCGCTTGGCGGAGTGCGCAAAGGCGCGACTGGTATTCAATGTTTGAAATACAAGCCCATCGAGGATTCGGCAAAGTCTGAGAATAGCAGTGAATCGAATGTATCTGAGCCAATGCGGTTCGTGTTACGTCGATTCACGTTATTCAATATTGACCAGGTAGAAGGCTTATCTGATGTCGAAACCGTACCCAATTGTGTCGATATGGAAGCCGCAGAGCAGTTGTTTTACAACGCGAATGCGGATATCCCCGTCCATCATGAGGGTGTTAAGGCGTATTACCGACATGATACCGATGAAATTGTGTTGCCTGATCGTTCGCGTTTTACACGCCAGGATGATTACTATGCAACCCGTTTTCATGAGTTAGTTCATGCGGTCGGCTCCCCGTCTCGCCTTGCGCGTGATAAGGGTCGATATGGTACGCCTGAGTATGCATTTGAGGAGTTGGTCGCGGAACTCGGTGCTTCCTTTCTATGTGCCAATTTTGGCATTAAAGGAACATTGCAGGGCCACGAAAACTATATTGCTAGTTGGATTCAGCTACTTGAAGACGATAAAAAAGCAATACAGCGAGCCGCTTCACTTGCAGATAAGGCAGCAACGTAC
>CAMYMO010000332.1 GCA_947259425.1 uncultured Ectothiorhodospiraceae bacterium
GGATGGCCGGGTTGCTCGTTGGACAAATACCCAAAGTGATTTTGGCGCTGAATTTGATAGTCTGGCAGACATGGTCTCGTTTGGGGTGGCGCCGGCGCTGGTCATTTTTGAATTCGCACTAGGTAGCACGAGTCAACTTGGTAAGATAGGCTGGGTCGCGGCATTTATCTATACGGCAGCGGCTGCGCTACGATTGGCTCGTTTCAATACGCAAGTGGGTACTGCAGACAAGGCTTATTTTCAAGGCCTACCCAGCCCATCAGCGGCAGCCATCGTGACCGGTTATGTATGGGTGAATCACATTTACCTGGATCAACATCCGGTGCTAAATATCGTCGCGGTCTTTCTTACCATTAGTGCCGGGGTACTCATGGTCAGCAATATTCGTTATCACAGTTTCAAAGGTTTTGATTTCCGTTCAAAAGTCCCCTTTGTCGGTCTGGTTGCGATCGTTATGGTCATTGCCGTGGTTGTTTCTGATCCCCCTATCGTTTTATTTAGTTTATTTTTACTGTATGCAGTCTCAGGCCCGGTATTAACGCTGTATGAATTACAAAAACGACAGAAACAACGTCGTCGTGATGAAAAAAAAACTAAGTCGATCTCGTAGTTCTTAATAAAGGGTGTTTATTTCAGCTAACCCACAACTCACTTTGGTCTAGAAGTGAAAACTGAGACTTGCGGAAACCATATCCACATCCCCCCCATCGACTTCAGTAAATATCTGATACTCGCCGCGTAAAGATAAGTTGGGGTTCATTTGAACGTTCAAGCCAAAGCCAAAGGTGGGTTCAGCTCCGCTTCGAGTGATAAAACCATTTGATACCGTCCAGTCATAAAATCCAGCCCGGCCATACAAATCGATATTTGCATCGAGAGGCAAATAGCCAATTAACTCATAGGCAACGCCGTCCTGGGTTAGTTGCCCATTGGCATAGCTGCCGAGGTCAACATAAGACAGTTCCAGCCCAATATTTTCGTTAAGATTCACGCCACCAAAAAATTTATAGGCGGACTCCGTCTCATTTAAGATTTCATCATCAGCTTGGCCAATGCCCGCCCCCAGGTAGGGACCTGGCTGGGCGGCCTGAGCTGTGGCGATTGAGATGCCAAGACTGATGGTCAGCAGAGCAGGTTGTAAGTAGATTTTCCAGTTCATTTTTCTAGCTCCTAATCAAAAGGTGACCCGTGCTTCGGGAGATGTCTCTACAGTGATGGTAGCCATGATAAAATGGGCTAACTGAACGGTATCTGAATTTAAAAAAATTCTTAGTTGACTTGGCATTTTCAAAATGAGCATGTATAGTTAATCTATGCAACATCAATTCAACACAGCTCTGCTCAATCTCGTTCTGACCTTTTTGGGTCTGGGACGCCTCCTGCCCAGTGGGGCAGCATAATTTAACACCAGCGCGAGAGCGCACCCCGGCATAATTTGGAATAATTCAATCGAACGATTCTATGGAAGATTTTATGGAAGATTCTATGGAATTTACCCACATCCGATAGGATGATGAGGAGTAATGTGATGAGCGATTCATTAATAATATTTGATACCACCTTGCGTGATGGCGAACAAAGCCCTGGCGCGTCGATGACGAAAGAAGAAAAGGTGCGTATCGCCAGGAGCCTTGAGCGCATGCGAGTTGATGTGATCGAGGCCGGCTTTCCGATTGCCAGCCCCGGTGACTTTGAATCGGTGCAGGCGGTGGCGAGTGTGATTAAAGATAGCACCGTGTGTGGTCTTGCCAGGGCGTTAGATAAAGATATTGAGTGTGCCGGTGAGGCGATTAAACCTGCGAATTCAGGACGCATCCATACCTTTATTGCAACTTCACCAATTCATATGAAAATGAAGTTACGTATGGAGCCCGATCAAGTGGTTGAGCAAGCGGTAGCGGCGGTGAAAAAGGCCCGCCAATATACCGATAATGTTGAATTTTCGCCTGAAGATGCAGGGCGTTCCGATCCGGATTTTTTGTGCCGAGTTCTGGAGGCCGTGATCGATGCGGGCGCGAGAACATTAAACATTCCCGACACCGTGGGTTATAACGTGCCTGTTCTATTCGG
>CAMYMO010000333.1 GCA_947259425.1 uncultured Ectothiorhodospiraceae bacterium
CTTCCGCGGGAAAAGTGCACTGAAGTGCCCCGCGGGTAGGATAGAATATGCTCACTTCCAAAAAAATAATTTAATGAAAAAGTACTGTTCTTCATCTAGGTATTGCATGTTGTTTTGGTTACGTCATACCCATAGGGCACTTTTCCCCTGGAGAGGGGAATCCAGAACTATGGATTCCCGCCTCCGCGGGAAAAGTGCCCTGAAGTGCCCCGCGGGTAATACACCCTGCGGGGTAGGACAGAACATGCTTTTTCAAAAATAATTGAAATTTAATTTAATGAAAAAGTACTGTTGGTCATGGTTTGAAACAGCTTACCGGCAACAGCCACACCGAAACGCTCGGCCAGCTGTTCGAAATAAGATGGTTTCAATGTGTAATCAACCAGTTTTTCGGCCTTAACCACATCGCGCGCGACCAGACTGCTGCTGCCAAACTTATCGACCAAACCAAGTTTTTGCGCTTCAACACCGGTCCAGATTAAACCACTAAATAATGTTTTCTCGTCTTTAAGTTTGTCGCCACGTCCATCCTTAACGGTATCGATAAACTGTTGATGTATCTGTCCTAACAAGCCTTTTACATGTTCAAGTTCGGAGGTTTTTTGCGGTGAAAAAGGATCCAGGAAGCCTTTATTTTCACCTGCGGTGTACAAGCGACGCTCGACGCCTAATTTTTTCATCGAATCGACAAAGCCAAAACCATTCATGACCACGCCGATTGAACCGACTACACTGGCTTTGTCGGCATAGATCTCATCTGCTGCGGCGGCAATGTAATAGCCACCGGATGCACATAAATCGGTTATCACCGCATAGAGTTTTTTATCCGGGTGTTTTTCGCGTAAGCGTTTAATTTCATCATTGATGTAGCCCGCTTGCACCGGACTGCCACCTGGACTATTAATTCGTAATATCACGGCTTTGGCGTCTTCATTCTTAAAAGCACGGCGTAAACCAGTAACGATGTTATCCGCACTGGCTTCGGCATCCGCCGAAATAATCCCTTTAACCTCGATTAATGCGGTGTGTTTACCACTGGGTAACGCGTCTTTGGTTGCGCTCGAGACGACCATGCCTAATAAAACCAGCAAAAAATAACCGGCCAGGAAGGATTTAAAAACAATGCCCCAGCGACGTGCCTTCTTCTGTTCTTCTAAAGTCGCAAACAGAAGTTTGGTTAATACCTTCTCTTCCCATTTTGGATCGGTGTGTTCTGAGTTCGCTTGTTGTTCAGCCATAATCTTATCCATTTCCTTTAATTAAATTGTTGCTTAACCACGAATCCAGTTCATTTATATTCGAGACACAGGTAAGCGGGTTAAATTTTTCCAATCGGGTTTGCTCATGTACGCCATGGCTCACGGCCAGGCTTTGCACCTTTGCATTGTTCGCCATTTCCAGATCATATTCCGTATCACCAATCATCAGGGTTTGCTCTGGTTCGACGGCAAAAAAATCCATTAATTCTTCCAGCATTTGCGGGTGCGGTTTGGAGCGAGATTCATCCGCACAACGACTGGCATGAAAATGATGTTCAACTTCATTTTCTTTTAAAGCTATGTCCAGTCCATGACGGCCTTTGCCTGTGGCAATCGCAATAAAATAATCCTGTCGATTCAAGCTCTCCAGCAACTCAGTTGCCCCTGCAAATAACACACTCGGTGTTTTATCTTCCTGCAAAAAGTATTCCCGATATCGATCCACAAATTCAATGTGAAACTGATCGTTTTCATCGGGATAAAGTGAATTCAAGGCCTCTCGAAACCCCAAACCGATTACATCACTCAGTTGCGCATCATTACGCTCGGCGAGCGCCATATCCTGCAGCGTGGTCCGTAAACAGTTTACGATTCGCGCCTGGGAATCCATCAAGGTGCCATCCCAATCAAATACGATTAATTCTTTTTTATACGTCATGTTTCTTTAGCTAAACCGGTCATTAAAACTCAATGACAAAACTGCAATCATCATCATCACCAGCTCAGCTCTAATTTTGCCAGCAAGTCTTCAAATGATTTATCCAATGGTGCATTCACCGTCACCTCAACGGTCGGCTCCTGCAGG
>CAMYMO010000334.1 GCA_947259425.1 uncultured Ectothiorhodospiraceae bacterium
CTTTGTCACAATATGTATTTCCCTTAATGGTTATACAGTCTGCAATTGCTGATATTGATGTAAGTAGACTTACTATAATTAATATTAGTTTCATATCTTTCTCTTGTAGCCCTAACGCCGCAAATAACCGGAGCAATGCGAGCGCCAGCGAGTATTGCGTCCGAGTTTATTTGCATTGTTAGCTGATTTTGTCATCAAGCATTATAATCTTATGAATTTATAGGTGAACCGATAAATAGCAAAGTATTTGTTCCTGGAATTACAACGTGAATTTCTCGCATACCATACTCTTGGTTAAATGGCGCTTTGGGCTTCACCTTCTCTAACTTGCTTTTGATTTTTGACCACAAAGCATCAACATCCTTTACACGCAGATAAATACTCTGTTGATTCGGTTCCCCCTGAGCTTGGATTATCCCTAGCATTTGATTACCTGAAAGCAATTCAGAATAGAGTTCACTATAGTTTATTGACTCAAAGCCAAAAGCCTCGACCATAAAACTAATACTCTCCTTCATGTTTTTAGAAGGGATGTGTGGTGTAACACTCTCTAAGTATTCCATGAATGATCCTATTTGACAGCTAACGATAAGGGTAAGGGGCCGCCGCTTTTTGGCGGTCCCAGCGACCGCAGGGAGCGAACTTGACCCGCTTGTTATACGTTTTGTTGCTACTACTCATAGATTTTCCCGCTATAGAGAAAAAGAGCAAATATTTTCCATTGATTTGAGCTGGGTTCCAAATTTTTACCAAAATTAGAATCCTCCGCCCGAGCTACCGCAGACTCCAAAAAACCTTCTATGGTTGAATTTTCCCAGCCATTCCAACCATGACTATATGGGTTGCTAGGATTTTCTTTTTCTTTTCGGTTTTCATCTTCTTTATCTGCTTGTAAAACACGGACAAAATCAAGAAATGATTTTTCGTCCGTAACCTTATCCAAATATTTTTCTAGTTCCATTTTTCTTTTACGTATAACAGTGATATATACAGAATTCTATGTTTTACGATATAGGCAGAATTCTACCTATATCCTGACTATTATTTTATAAACATGGCACTATTAAAGAATTAAATCAATAAGATAATACGATTACTTAATCATTCTTCTTCACGATATATACAGAAAATTAGTTACCATGAATGATATGTAAAACAAAGATGAATAGCATGAGATACACTCGGCTCAACCTGGCCCTTTTGCACACGGATGTGCTTATGCCGTGAAGCACACGACTGCATGGATGCAGGAGGTAGAGCAACGCATGGAGCAGTTGCCGAGGACGTGCGGGAACGGCCTCCCTCATTATAAAAAAGGCCATCCTGAGGATGGTCTTTTAATATATGGCGGAGGATTTAAAGGGCTCTGACCCCTTAAAGGCCTAAAGATTTTACAATGGGAGTAAAGAAGTAGTAGACGTAATACATGAATGTAAGGTGAAAAACGTGAGATTCACTCGGGCCTTCCTGGCCCTCGCCCTGCGGGCAGCACTATCGTGCTGTGTTAATCACCGTCCTGGCGATTAATCGAACTGGCTTAATATACCGTGAGTCCGAATCTCACCCACCATAAAAAAGGCCTTCCATTTAGGAAGGCCTTTGCTTTATGGCGGAGGGCGTGAGATTCGAACTCACGGTGGGCTACAAACCCACGCTGGTTTTCAAGACCAGTGCATTCAACCGCTCTGCCAGCCCTCCATATATTTATTTACTTTAATTTCAAATAGTTAGATTGGGCAATGCAACTATTTTCTGTTGCCTGTGTCTACTATTTAAATACCCGTTTTCAATGGGTGAATCCGCTGAAAACGAAGCGCATAGGATACCAGAAAATTTTCTAAATACCAGTAGCAAAATTTAAAATAAGGGCTTGAATTATGAAGATTTAACCCTTAGTTTATAGGTATCCGATTTGGAGCAAATTTGTTAAATAAAAGAGGGTTAAAAATGGATAATTACGGACAAGTAGTAACAGGTCGCGAATCTGCACTTGCTACCAACAAAGTCTTGCGTAATACCTATATTCTGCTGTCGATGTCACTGATCTTCAGTGCGGTGAT
>CAMYMO010000335.1 GCA_947259425.1 uncultured Ectothiorhodospiraceae bacterium
AATAAGAGAACACGTTTATTCATTCAAACCTCAATACAATCTATTTACGATTGAAGCCACTATTGTATCGGCAGTGCAAGGTATGCAGCAAAAAATCCTGAAACCCAGATGACAACCGCAAACAACCAGATCCTTCGATTAACACCCTGTGCTCGCTGGCAAAGCTCACTTACACTTGGCTCAACCGGGCACTGCCCTTGACTTCGCCACATTAACCACGCTGTCGAAGCAAGTAAGCCGCCAGATAGCGTAAATATCCATACTTTGTATTGGCTCAATGTAATGAACACAGGAAAGCTACTAGTAATAGCCGCCACGGTTGCACCCAGACCAAGACTGACTAATAAAATAGCTAAGGCACAACAGAGCAGCGTCCCAGTCGAGGCGAATAATGTGAGCCAACTTAATCCTGTTCTGGCACTTTGTTTGCGAGCATTTGTCATTTCGATTCAACTAATGTCATTCCATAGACGATACTCTACAACCTGGAGCCAACTCCAGGTCAAGAACTAATTTATATATAAACTCAATGGGTTACGGATGATCTAGCGTAGGGATAGAGGAAAATTGAAATATGGGTACGTGTTTGTCTACCATGGGTTTACAGAATACTGACCTGGATATGCTTTCATGATGTTTACTCTAATATACTTTTATTATTATTTTAATCTACGTCATAGTCACCAGCGGGGTCATGACCATTATCAAACATGCGAGTCCGATAATTGTAAACTTTTCCTGCCTCATAATGCTTAGATGAATCCGACGCTGACGATGGCATTGTCTGACTTTCAACTTCCGGCTCATCAAATAACTCGTTAAAATCATCAGCATGATTATGTTTAGTACAGCAGTAGATAATAAAGGCGACAAAAGCAATTAAGCCGATAATAAATAAGGTAATTGCCATGGTCAATTAGCCTTTTTTATCTATGTTTAAACTGGGTACGCCTGAGGATAACCGCTTAGCTAATGAGGCATTGGTGTTACCATAGGTGCCGAATAAGATCCCTTTCATATAAAACCTCCTTATTTGATAAGAGCAGCGATGAATCAGATACACCCTCTTACTTATTAACAGCTTATAATAACGCGTTTGGCAACATCATCCTACTCCCACTTGATCCATTTTTGACAGACACCACGTCGCCAACAGACTATACTAAATGTATAGCCTAAAAAAATCGGGGGGTTCGTTATGTTGATTTTATCGCGGCAAAACGGTGAACAGCTTCATATTGAAACGAAAAATGGTAAGGTTATTAACCTTCTTATTATCAACCAAGATGGGCGCCAGGTCCCTATTTCCTTTAGCGCACCCAAATCACATTGTACGCTACACAAAGAATTGGTCAGTAATTGTTTTGCGACCTAAAGATTCGCCGCTATTTTTAGCAGCTTTATTGATCGAAGATAAAAAATAACGACCTATAAAAAAACGGTTAGCGAGGCTCGCTAACCGTTATTATTTTGGCCGTTATTTTCTAGGCCATTAATTTTGCCGCTGTTTTTTGACTGTGGTTTTTAGATCTTAATCAGCATGTTAGCTCACGCCTTAAAAGACCAGTCTGGCACTAACATAGGGGCCTTTTATTTCCACATCCGCATATTCATTTCCATCAGCATAATCAATCGCGAAACTTCGATACCCTACTTCGATCCCTAGTAAAAAACTGGAATCCCAACGAGCACTGACCATATAATCACTAAAGTTATCACCGTCATAATCAATTACACTAATATCACCTGCCAAACTAAATCCAGCGACCAGTGGAATACCGACATGGCCATAGAGCATTGGGATGGTTTCACTAAAACTACTACTCGCGGTCGTTCCTGAACTGCTTAATGACGCGGTTCCATCAAATAATTTTACGTTTAACCCAAGATCCAAATCGAATCCAGTATCAATGACTTCATAATAAAGACCTATTTCAGTATGAGATAAGTCTATGTCTGTATTCAGTGAACCTGCTGGTATAAGCGTCCCATTCCATGTTTTCGTGCCATCAGAAGTTCCCGTTCCTGTTAACTTTAAACTGGTTAC
>CAMYMO010000336.1 GCA_947259425.1 uncultured Ectothiorhodospiraceae bacterium
ATGCTCGAACCCTTATGGAACCGGAACTATATCGACCATATTCAAATCACCCACTCTGAACAACAGGGCATTGCCGGACGTGCAGCTTATTATGATGGTGCTGGCGCATTACGTGATATGTTACAAAGTCATTTGTTACAAATGTTAACCCTGGTGGCAATGGAACCCCCTGCCAACCTGGACGCAGAATCCTTACGCGATGAAAAAGTAAAGGTACTAAAATCAATTCGCCCCATCAGTAAACGTGCAGTTAATGCACACGCTTATCGTGCACAATATGCCGCGGGTAATGTGAATAATACTCGTGAAAATGGCTATCTCGAAGAAGACGATATACCACCGAACAGTGTCACCGAGACCTATGCGTCAATGAAACTTTACATCGATAACTGGCGTTGGAGAAATGTCCCCTTTTATTTACGTACTGGTAAACGCATGGCCCAAAACAGTTCTGTAATCAGTATACGTTTCAAACATCCACCTCAGCAACTATTCCGCAAAACTCAAATAGAACAACTGGAACCAAACTGGATCGTATTGGGTATACAGCCTAATGAATGTTTACGAATGGAATTGCAAGTTAAACAACCCGGACTGGAATTGCTCAACCATACCACACAACTGGATGCCAGTTATTGTGGTTTAAGTAATTCACAGTTAGACGCCTATGAAGCGCTTTTGTTAGATGTGATAGAGAATGATCATTCTCTGTTCTTACGTTTTGATGAAATACATTATGCCTGGGAAATTGTTGATCCAATCTTAAAATCCTGGGATACACAGCAAGATTTTATTCATACCTATCCCTCTGGCAGTTGGGGACCTGACGACTCAAAATTATTTGATCGAGACGATCAAACCTGGCGTAACATGATCGATCTAATTACCTAACTTAGCTTGCTCGCAGCCTCCTGGTCTACAAACCAGTTTATACCGTGCGTATTTTCGATCAATGCGACCGGGAATGTTTTATTAGCATTTTGAACGACATCTGCAAATACCGATGCTTTAGACGCACCCGACACCAAAACACTGCAAACTCGCGCCCGATTCAACACTGGAAATGTTAAGCTGATTCGCCAGGCCTGAAATTTCTCGACATACACGGCGGCAACATTTTTATCCCGTTCATCAATAATACTTGTACCGGGAAACAGTGAGGCGGTATGACCATCGTCACCTATTCCAAGTAAGACATAATCAAATACCGGAATACCCTCAACCTGCTCCAGTATTGATAGCCGTTCGGCATAGTGTTGAGCACAGGTTTCTGCTAATTCACAGTCCGTTGGGATCGCATGGATATGATCGTCAGCAACATTCGCCTTTTTTAAAAACGCGTTCATCGCCATTCGATAGTTACTTTGTTCATCATCGTGAGGAACATAACGTTCGTCACCAAAAAAGAATTGAGATTGATGCCAGGGAAATTGAAGCGTTGATTGATCGGTAGCTAATAGAAGCAGGTTTTGATAAACCCCAATGGGTGTCGAACCGCCGGAAAGTGCAATACTGACCGTATCAGCTTGCCCAGCTCTTTGCGCACATATATTTATAATATGCTCGGCTGCCGCCTGTTTTAGCGCCTCAGCAGACTCGTAAATATAGACTCGATGTTGACCAAAATTCAACGATTGCATATTATTTCTTTATTCCTGTTAAGGGTATGGAGTTAGCACCCATTCAGTTTAGTATACTTCACCAGAACGATTTAATTCGAATTAATGAACGATTTATGAATATTCTATGCACCGATCTGGATCGGATATTAATTTAGAATGGTAAACAACTCGCCGGTAAAATTTCCCAGGCAAACAACTTAAAGGAGACTATTTATATTACCAAGGGAGCTTTTTCGTTTTAAACGGAACCTATTATTCGGGAATCCTGGAAGGTCTGGTTTATTATTTTCCCGAATTAAAAATACGATCCGGGATCTACTGACCCAGGCAGAAACTCGCTAACATCATGTTATGCGGAAAGCCCGTATTCGATATCAAACTCCTTTGATTCATCGTGCACCGCCTCTGGCACTTCAATATCACCTAAAAATTTATAGTGGTCCAGTCCTTCGATAATACCCTGAGCATATTTACCTTCGGCAAAATAGATTCTTGGCTTATTCTTAAGTTTGTCCAACTCGGCTGAATGATTTCCCACCACAACGGCCAGAGTATCCCCTAACAACATCTCTTCATCATTGCCTGAATCACCAACCACCAAAATACGATCCAGTGGTAAGCCCCATTTCATGGCAAGATAGCGAATCGCCAAACCTTTCGATGCGCGAATCGGTAATAGGTCCATGTGCTTTTCATCCGTAATGACGATTTTGGCATGCAAGTCATGCGTCCGTAGCAAACGTTTTATTTCACGAGGAGATGGGGCTAGCGCCGAATCAATTGTATAACTGATTTTATGAATCGCTTGTTCAGATTTAGGACGAAGTTTCAAACCCGGGACGCGCTGCATTATTTTCAACAAGGCCTTGGATTCCCATCGATAATCAATATGCTGAGGCCAGAAATAATCGGCAACAAAGCCACGTCCTCGATGATAGTAGTTAATCTCGGTTCCGGTTGAGGTGATCAAAATATCCGGCATAGGAATATTAAGTTGATTTAGTAAACGAGTGGTACTTGCCAGGCTTCGACCTGTTGCGAGACCAAAACCACTGTATTTTGCCTGCCTCTCTAAAAGGTCCATCAATGTACGCATGGAAGGCTCGTCACCAAATAACGTATTATCAATCGCAGAAAAAGCCCAGCGATCTACGGTTGCTAAGCGAGATTTTATCGGTCTTACATGGCGTTTTGATTTTGTTTTATTAAGTATGTGGACCAGTTCCGATAGATAACTCTCGACATGACCCGGCCATGAAAAATGTCGTATTGCACCCGCCGCTCCATTCCTTGCATATTTTGACAATGTCCGTTTGTTTGAAAACATATCCAGTAATTTTAATTTAATATCTTCATCGTTTAATGGATCGATCAAAACGCCATTCTGACATTTTGAAATTATTTCTTTTGGCCCACCATCATTCGTTGCAACTATTGGTAATCCGCTGGCCGCAGCTTCGATCAAGGTCAGACCAAACGGCTCGGTTAACGCTGGGTTTATAAACACGCCCTTCCGTTTAGCCGCCAATCGATACAGAATTGGAATATCATCCGGACTATGATGTTTTGGATAAGCGACTTTTCCATACAGATCATAACGGTCGATGAGCATCAACAAATCCGTTAATACGGTACGCGAGCCTTTATCCAACTCCTGGATATCATCACGATTACCCGCCACAATAACCAAATTCGCTATCGATTGTAGTTCTGAAGATTCCCCATAAGCACGCACCAGTGCCGCAATATTTTTTCGCTCATCGGCACGCGAGATTGCCAGTATGATTGGCTTAGTTGGATTCTCTAAAAATCGATGGACTTGCTTTGCTATATTCGTTTTTAATTCATTACTATCTGGGGTATGAAAACGACTGAGATCGACACCAGGTGGAATCACCACCATCCTTTTAGGATGGTAATTGTCATAGGTGGCATATTGTTCATCAACTTCTTGTTGTGTACTGGCGATGACCTTTGCCGCCGTACCCAGGACAATCTCTTCGGCTTCTATGCGCGAACTCATATGATATTGATCTTCAATCGATGACTCTTTTAACCCTTTAGCTAATAGCCGTGATAATTTTTCTCTTCCTAATGAATGACCTGTATGCATAAGCGGGACACCGAGCAATCCAGCCAGGCGTGAACCCACTAATCCGGCATCGGCATAGTGGCTGTGAATCACATCCGGTACATGACCAACACTGCGTATATGATGTAATGCTTGATCGATAAATCCCTGTAAGTGGGGCCATAAAACTTCTTTACGTAAATATCGGCGTGGACCGCAATTTAATCGAATCAGGTTTGCACCATTTCCGAGCGATTCTTCAGTTTGTGCATAATCTTGGGACACTTTTGGATCAATGACTCGGCGGGTAAGTAAATCAACTCGTTCGACATCTGGATGCCGAGCCAATGCTTTGGCTAGTTCGATGACATATAAAATCTGACCACCGGTATCCGCATCACGGCCTAACTCAAGATCATGATTTCGTATAAGTCCATGAATACTAATGAGAACTATATAGAGCTTATTGTTTGTTAACTTTGACACCGTCAATGAATTTCATCCAGAATTGAGTCATAAAACGATCGTTCTTCACTAATAGCCCCGCGCAATTCACAAATTCTTGCTGCAAACATACTCGCATTTTCCAATGTCTCTCGATAATCCCAGTTTTGCAATAAGCCTGCCATAAACATAGCAGTAAATCCGTCACCGGCACCGACGCTGTCGACAAAATGAGAAACTGGATAAGACGCGCATTTTTCAAGCCGATCCGGTGTTACTAAAAATGCGCCCTTTTCACCTTCGGTCACCAGCAATCCCGCTAAAGAATATTGCTCACGAAAGGCCTGTGCGGTGGCGGTTAAATCGGCATGTTCGGTTGCAGACAACAACTCAAGCTCCTCATGATTGAGCTTAAGCCAGTTAACGTTATGCAATAATGGTTCAATCGTTTCTTGTGCCCAATAAGGTGAGCGAAGATTGATATCAACAAAAACCGGTTTACTCAGTTCTTCTCGTAAGCGCAGTATGTTTTGACGTGATTCACTGGCACGTAATGCCAGCGAACCATGATAGAAAATCCGACATTTATCGGCTACTTGCTCAGGATCAACGGCTTCAATAAAGTCATAGGCCACCGGTTTGACGATATCATAGCTGGGTTGCCCATCAATGATGTTGACTCTAACGGTCCCGGTTTCATGAACGTCATCAATCTGCAGGCCGGACACATCCATATCCCACTGTTGCATTGAATTGAGGATATGTTCGCCAAGTTTGTCTTGACCAATGCGAGAAACAAAAAGTGGTTTGAAACCGAGTCCTTGCAAGTGCCAGGCAACGTTAAACGGCGCCCCACCCATTACCTGTGAGCCATCCTCAAATACGTCAAAAAGAACCTCTCCAGCAATCAGTAAATTAGACATAACCAAATAAATACTCGCAAAAATCTATTATTGGCATAAGCTTTGTATAATATTAATCATAGTACATTAGAAAAATGAAGTAATTGATTTGCGTCAGATTAGACTTCTTGCTTTAATCTAAGCCTTACGATTAATCTGGGTTGCGGACATCGAAAATGGAAATGCGCACAAAATATAAAACACTTGCATTAGACAGTGCCTACGAGATTCTCGAACAATCCATCATGTATCATGATGGGAAGCCCATTGGTACGGTGGCTGCATTGACCTCACCCCATCTTGCTGCGGCTAATTACACAGAATGCTTTGTACGTGACTTTATCCCCTCAGCACTGGTTTTTCTCGCTGATGGTCGAGCTGAAATCGTTAAAAATTTCCTGGAAACCGTACTGACACTCCGAACCACAAGACGATTGGTGGCTGGACATGAAATTCAACCTGGAGTGATGCCCGCCAGCTTCCGGGTAGTGGTTGATGATGCTAATACTGAGCATGTGCAAGCTGATTTTGGTGAGCGCGCCATTGGTCGTGTGGCCCCGGTTGACTCGATGATGTGGTGGATCATTCTACTTAATATCTATGTGCAAAGTACGGGTGACAGAGATCTTGCTATGCGTGAAGAGTTCCAAAACACCATGTCACAGATCCTATATCTATGTCTGAAAGATTCTTTTGAGGTCAGCCCTGCACTGTTAGTGCCTGATGCCTGCACCATGATCGACCGTCGCATGGGTATCTATGGTCACCCAATTGAAATACAGTCATTATTTTACGGTGTACTCAGAATTATCCACTCCTTATACAAGGCTGAAAGTGATGAAGATAAATCGCTATTGAACACGGCTATCGTCCGTGAAAAAGCCTTATTGAATTATGTACGGATTTTCTATTGGCTGGATTTAGATCGACTCAATGAAATTCATCGTTATACCACCGAAGAATTTGGCATCGATAGTATTAATGTTTTGAATATCTATCCTGAGTCCATTCCGAATTGGGTAACCGACTGGCTACCGGATGAAGCCGGTTATCTCGTCGGTAACGTCGGTGCCAGCCGTATGGATTTTCGCTTTTTTGCGTTAGGTAATTTTCTTTCCATCATGTTCGAGCTCACTTCCGATGTGCAAGCCGAACGCATCATGAAGCTGTATGAGCTACGCTGGAATGATTTAGTCGGCGCTATGCCAGTCAAGATTTGTTACCCCGCGATGGAAGGACTCGAATGGCAGGTGCGAACCGGTAGTGATCCTAAAAATGTGCCCTGGTCGTACCAGAACGGTGGAAACTGGCCGGCGCTACTCTGGCCGTTTGTCGCCGCGGCGTTGAAAACAGGACGAGGAGACTTAGCCGAACGTGCGGTCGATACTGCAATGACACGATTAGTTGATAATGATTGGCCAGAATATTACGATGGACGTGCAGGTAAATTAATTGGTCGTCGTTCCAATTTCAAACAGGTGTGGACCGCGACCTCGTTAATCCTCTCACATAAACTGCTTGAAAACCCTGGCCTGTTAAAATTTCTGCCATAAAATTTCTACCTTAACCCAGATGAATATCGATAATATTCAAAAACGACTCAATGAAGTCCGAAACTCGTATATTTCCAGTCTTACCGATAAAAAAATGACACTGCAAACCCTCTGGCAAGAATTACAGTCGGATTGGCAAGCACCAAAATTTGATGAATTCTATATAATTATTCATAGTCTGGCGGGTTCAGCCGGAACCTTTGAGCTGCCCGAAATTACTGACACGGCCAGGGCCATAGTGGATTTGTTTAAGGAAAATAAAACCAGTGCAAAAAAGCCCAGCGAGGCACTGCTTACTAAACTTGATAGTAAGTTAAGCCTTTTATTAAAAGCAATGGAACAGGCTAAATAATCCGCAACAACACTTCAATGAGTATTTTCAACAGTCTCGAATTTACTTATTTTAATAAATAAAAATATCGACAACACAAAAACTATATCCAAATAAATTGGTAATACAAAGTTCTCCAATTTATTAACGTCCCTGAGCTGCTGGCTCTTTAGTACCCATATTTTATGGGAGTATTGCCAGGCAAAAAAAATGCCCTGCTAGGAGCAGGGCACAAGGTGTGTTGCGCATCTCTGCGCAGGGGGAGGAATCATCACTATTAAAATCTCATAAAACGAGATTATTTACCTAACCAGTATGGTTTTCGGCAATACAGGTCGGAACTTTAGAACTATTTTGTCAGGAATTTAATTTTTGGCTTTTTTGCTGAAATTACAGCCACTCTAACCTGCTGTTTTTGTTAGACTATTTTCAGCTTGTCAGTTAATTTAAAAATTACATTGTTTTTGGCCAATAAATCAGCAGTTTCTAACGTTTTCTTTGCACATTCTCACATCCTGGAAGGCTCTTAACAGCTACCCTCCCTCGCAAAAACCCGCTGAAAACAAACTAAGTCTGACAGGGCGAAAATGACTACGCGAAAAGCTCGGGATTGGTATAATCAGCCGACAAGAAATAATACAAAATACGGCAAGGATTTAATAATAACAATGCGTACCCTATTTGCGGCAGTACTGATTTTTGTCTTTTGGTTACTGCTCTCTGGCCATACCGGCCTTCTGTTATTATCACTCGGAATTATTTCAACACTGTTGACGGTTTTTCTTGGACACCGTATGCGCGTGATTGATGCAGAAAGTTACCCCATCGAAAAATTGCCTAGACTATTTGGTTATTATTTTTTCCTCAGTAAAGAAATTATTCTAGCCAATATTGATGTTATTAAACGCATCCTTAAACCAGGAAAATCAATCAGTCCTCAGGTAATTGAATTAACTGCAAAGCAGCCGAGCGATTTAGGCAAGGTCATTTATGCCAACTCGATTACCTTAACACCCGGCACCGTCACAATGGACGTCAATGCGAATCAATTAAAAGTGCATGCGCTTTCCAAAGAAGCAGCAGATGATTTGGCTTCCGGCCGTATGGCCAAGGCAATTCACAAAAGTAAGGTAGAATCATGATGATATATGCTGTTGCGGCCATCGCCATACTTATTACGCTCGCGCTGGCTTTAGCGCGTGCTTTGCTGGGTCCAACAGTCTATGACCGGATTGCCGCGGTCAACATGTTTGGCACAAAAATAGTATTACTCATCGCTGTATTTGCTTCAATGTCTGGTCGTGCAGATTTACTTGATATTGCCCTCGTTTATGCCTTGATCAATTTTATTGGCGTTGTCGCCGTACTGAAGTTAGTTGAACATGGTAATTTCTTCACCGAGGGTAAAACGGCCGATGAAGGTAACGAAGAATGATAGTTGAATATCTAAGCTGGTTTTGTCTGATTGCTGGTGGCTTGCTGGGCATAGTCGGTGGAATTGGTATACATCGATTTCCTGATTTTTATTCGCGTTTGCATGCAGCGGGAACAACAGACACCTTATGTGCTGCCCTTTTTTTACTCGGATTGGGGCTACAAGCAGGTTTCACACTCGCAAGCTTCAAACTGTTTTTGATCTTTGCCTTTATTTTTTTTACCAGCCCAACCGCATCGCACTCGCTTGCCAATGCCGCGATGTTAGGTGGCCTGCAACCGAAAGTAGATGACAATGCTTGATAATATCATCGATATTACATTACTCACGTTTCTGGTGATTACCGCATTGGCCATTGTACGTATGTATAACCTGTTCGCGGTCATCATGCTCTTTAGTATATTCAGTCTTTTATCCGCAGGTCTTTTTGTCGTGCTGGATGCAGTTGATGTTGCCTTTACAGAAGCCGCCGTTGGCGCAGGTATCTCAACCGTCTTGATGCTCGCTACGCTTGCCTTAACCTATAAACATAAAGAAGAAAAAAACGCGAATCGTCCCTACCATACTCCCTGGTTACCATTAACGGTCGTCTTGCTTACTGGAGCGATATTGATTTATGGAACCTACGATATCCCGGCATTCGGGGATGCAGAGGCGCCGGCCCACACTCATGTGGCGCCCTATTACCTGGAAAAGAGTCTGTCAGATACCGGTGTTCCCAATGTTGTTACCGCCGTTCTAGCAAGCTACCGAGCTTTTGATACGCTGGGTGAAGTCGCTGTGATCTTTACTGCGGGTGTCGCTGTTTTACTATTGATAGGCCGTCGTCGGCGCTCAGAAGGTGACGCCAGAGAGAGTGGAGACGATAATGAAACATAATTTAATTTTAAGACTGGTCTCAAAATTTCTCATTCCGCTTATCATGTTATTTGCGCTTTATGTTCAATTTCATGGTGATTTTGGACCCGGAGGGGGTTTTCAAGCTGGCGTCATCTTCAGTGCCGCGTTCATACTTTACACGCTTGTATTTGGCTTAGATGCAGCAGAAAAAATAATCTCACCAGGCTTGCTAAAAGTGCTCGCCAGCCTGGGTTTACTCATTTATGCAGGAACCGGGGTTGCTGGATTACTCCTCGGCGGTAAATATCTGGAATACAATGTTCTCGCCTCGACCAATGTTGCTGGCCAACACCTGGGTATTCTGGTCATCGAGTTAGGCGTGGGCATGACCGTGGCCTCGGTGATGATGATCATCTTTTATGCCTTTGCAGGCAGAGGACGCCGTTAATGCAAACTATTATCGATCATTATAATTATTGGTTGGTTATCGTTTTGATGATGGCCGGTTTTTACACGGTTATCAGCCGTAGTAACTTGATCAAAAAAATTGCCGGACTGAATATTTTTCAGGTATCCGTATTTCTCCTCTATATCAGTATCGGTCATGTCAAAGACGGGGCTGCGCCAATTATCGAGGAAGGAGTAAAGTTATACTCTAACCCCCTGCCACATGTTTTGATCCTGACAGCTATTGTTGTGGGTGTTGCGACAACTGCGCTAGGCCTGGCCCTGGTTGTGCGCATCAAAGAGGCCTATGGCACAATTGAAGAAGACGATATTCACAAGCAGGATAAGGATAGTTCATTGTGATAGAAGGCCATTTAAGTCTGCTAATCGTTGTCGTCCCA
>CAMYMO010000337.1 GCA_947259425.1 uncultured Ectothiorhodospiraceae bacterium
TTAAATCAACAAGACGCTACTCGCGTTATGGAGGCCGTTGCCCGAATCAGTGATGCCCAAATCACCGGCATTGATGGCGGTTTTCAAACAAATAATGCCGCGAATACAACCGCCTTAAAACAGCTATTACGATGTGCTTACGTTAAATCAGCTGATATTGCGGATCGCTATGCCGATCCTCAGTCACTTAATCCATCAGCCGATCCGTTTATCGTTGGTAACACCGGCATATTCTCACAGGCCGAGTTTGATGGCAGTGGTGAATTCCGCAAAGTTTCATCTGTGATGAAATTGGTCGTCGGTACTGAAGCGGGTGCAGGTTCAGTCACAATGGGCGGTTATGATTATCACACTGGAAACCGTGTCACGGGTGAACTACGGGATATACGTGCCGGTCGTTGTATCGGCGCCGCCATTGAGTATGCACACCGCGTCGGTCGTCCGCTGATGGTGTATGTCTACAGTGATGGCTCCGTATTCAGTAACGGTAACCCAGACGGTACTCAAATAGTGGATGGCAATATCACCTTACCCGGTGGCAAAGGTCAGTGGACGGGTGATAACTCAGGTGGCGCGGCTTCATTGATATTTGTTTACGACCCACGCGCCAACGCAGCACGTCCTGGCATTCGTGGCGGTACCGTCGCCGAACAGGCTAAACGTCAACAACTGGGTTATTTCCGTAATAATGGCTCCGTTGAGACGTCAGCACGGACAACGAGCGGCTTCCCAATCCTGGCAGCAAACAACGTGAACAGCCTGGCTGAAACGCTTATTCTTAACTACGTTGCTTGTCATCATGCAGCCGATACGGATGCAATTGCTGAATTTAATAGCAGATTTCCAAACCATTCATTAGGAAGCGATGCAGCACTGGCTGAATTATTGATATTTAATTCACTGCCTTCTATTTCTGCAGGAGGCCAGATTATGGTTGCGGCACCGCAGTAGATTTTATTTTAATAACATTTAGTTCTAATAGCGTTATCTACACCCGGCTCGTCCGGGTGTTTTTTTTGGGGGGTCAGGTCTTGCAATAACACATTAACTCGCCTTTTTCCCTCTCACTGCCCGACTAACTGTGCTGTAGTGCACGTTAAAATAATCTGCAATAGCCTTCAACGTATACTGACCAGTCGCATAGGCCGCCTGCATCGCATGTTTTCTATCAACAAACTCATTTTCATAATAGTGTAAAGCCTCAGCCGGTTCACGCAGCTGCAAAACGGGAATCTCTAATAATTGTTTTGCATCATCAATATGCGTCTGCATACGACTAACAAAGTCTTTATCCCCCAAATAGATTTGATGACGTAAATTCTTCCATATGTTCGATTGTCGAGGTGCGGATTGAACAAATTCGATATAGGCTTTTTGTGCATTGATGCGTTGTTCTGAGAATCCAGTTAACAATCGATCGGTTTCGAGCCAAGCTGGCGACTCTAGCCTGCCAATCGTATACTGATAACTGCTCCACGGCCATTGACTCGCCGTTTTCACCATGTTGGCCCGCACTGGATTTAACACAATATAACGAGCTAACTGCAACAAATAGGCGTCCGCATCAACTAAGATAGCTTTAAAACGCCCCTGAAAGACATGACCAACATGTTGATGGCGTTTATTAAAACGCTGCGTGTAAACCCCATTCAACTGACGCATGCCTGCTGATAAATTTCCATCAATGGTTTCGACCAGCAAATGATAATGATTCGTCATTAAACAATAAGCGTGACATCGCCAATGATATCGCTCACAGACATCTGAAAATAAGTCTATAAAGTCTTCAAAATCAGTTTGATTAAGATAAATCGGCTCACGACGATCGCCGCGAGAAGTGATGTGATAAAACGCGCCCGGAAACTCCAGACGTAATGACCTGGACATAAGCAACTCCTTTTGCTGATGAATTTAAACAACATCAATCCTTGATGTTTTATGAATATCGCATGCGATTAGCCAAAAATCAAGCCGTGTCCAAGTGTGGCAATGCAAGACCTGACACCTTGTCCCCGACACCTTGTCCCCTGACCCC
>CAMYMO010000338.1 GCA_947259425.1 uncultured Ectothiorhodospiraceae bacterium
TCGTTGCTCATGCTCGAAAGAGCGTGTGATTAGCATGTTGCGCAGTCTGGGGGTGAATGAAGTCAATTCGATTATTGCTGAAGAAGGAGAAGTGGCCGTAGCGTGTGAGTTCTGTAACCAAAAATACGCCTTTGATTCAGTCGATATTGAGGAGCTATTCGCCACCAACACACCTTCCAGTTCATCGACAACCCGTCATTAAGTACATCTATTTATTTAAATAAAAATAGATAAACCCTAGGTAGTGTATTTGTTCGAAACTAACATGCGAAAATTGCGATGAAAAAACTCTTTTTAAGAGATATTACAGAACAAAAAGAGAAACACAGAAACTGAAGTCCGTACAACAACTCTTTGAATTAGCACATAAATCGGAAATGGTTGAGATTGCGACAGCTTAATACAAGTAAATAAATACTGTTATGCAAGAATTAGAGTGCCGATAAATCAAGTCGAGACATAAAATTTTGTACTAATGGACTATCTGCATTTCTATTTTTCAAGATCTGCGCCCAATAAGCTTGTGATTTTTTTACGGTTGAATATTCCCAGGCCTCTTTTTCATTATGTAGTTTTTTAATTAGGGCTTGATTTATTGCATGATCAGTATGGACTGTAGTAAATTGACCAATAAGACGTGCGCCAAGCAACGATATATCACCAATACAGTTAACTAATTCATGCCGAATATATTCGTCAGGGAACCTTAAACCTTCTTTATTCATTACTTTTCCATTATCAACTAGAACTGAATTTTTAATTGTTCCGCCGAGTAGCAGTCCTCTTTTTCTCAGAATATTTAGTTGTTCTGAGAAAATTACAACACGTGCAGAAGCTAACTGGTCTTCGAATATTTTTCGATGGATTGGCGCCGTAAATGCATTCGTATCAGTCTCCCCAAAATTAGGCTCACTTTCAACCTCAATCCAGGAGATAGGTGAAGGGAGAATGGCAGCAAACTTATCACCAGTCGTTATTGAAACAGGTTTTTTGACAATGATGGCATGACGCTGTGCATTTTGTTTCAATACCCCAACTTGATTAATTAAAGAAACAAAGATATCGGCGCTACCATCCATAAATGGTATTTCCGGTCCATCTATCAAGATTTTGGCGTTATCGATGTCACAGGCATAGAGCGCAGCCATAATATGTTCAATAGTGTTAACCTGAACACCAAATGCATTAGAAACGCAAATAGAAAATCGATGTTCCTTAATGTTTTTCCAACTGGCCTGAATCTCTGAGCGAACCCCTTGAACATCTTTGCGAATAAAAACTATGCCTGTGTTTACCTCGCCAGGTAAAACGCTTAACACTGTATTTTTTCCCGAATGCAAACCGCTACCAGTGCAGGTAAACGAGTTAGCTAATGTATGTTGTTGGTAGGAACGATCAACGAAATCATTAGTTGTATTCATGGATTATCCTCAAACTGGTCATCGGTAAGCCGTGAGAATAGAGAATCGCCTGCAAATCAACTTGTCTAATAACGCCAATCGGTTATCGGCCAGTTATCCAAACGCGCCAAACAGTTATCTTCTGGCTCAGGTTAATTTACCAGGCGTAAACAGCTTATAAAATAGCGACTTGCGGTTATCTAATAGGATGCTGTTTATGTAAAGGTATGAGTTAGAGATGACAAACGATTGGCATTTTCAGACAAGTTTAAAAGCCAATACATCCATATTATCTCTCTACCAAAATGTTTTTAAGCAAATGGAGATGACTATGAAAAGTAAATTGGATGTAAAGAACTTTGGCTATGCCGTAGAAAGTTTAGACCCAAAAGTAATGGAGAAATTAGCGACAATGATGATAGAGCTTACTCCAGAAGATATTGAAAAGTTGAATAATTTAAAAGAAAGATTAACATTGGAGGCTAACGATGAGTTATAAAAAAATGTTATCTGGACACTTGGATGATATCGAGGCTGATATGAAAACGGTAATCGAATTTTTATACGAAAAATTTGGTGCGGTTTCACACAAACATCCATTCTTAACCAACTTGGTTAAGTTGGGCGGCAAA
>CAMYMO010000339.1 GCA_947259425.1 uncultured Ectothiorhodospiraceae bacterium
CGGCCTGGGTGAGATTGCATTGCCCTCATTACAACCGGGTAGTTCTATCATGCCGGGTAAAGTAAACCCGGTCATTCCCGAAGCCGTTGCACAAGTCTGTGCACAAGTGATCGGTAATGATGCCACTATTACCATTGGTGGTCAGAGTGGTAATTTTCAATTAAACGTAATGTTACCGGTGATCGCATATAATCTGCTGCAAAGCATCGAATTACTCAGTAACGCATCGAGGCTATTAGCAGACAAAGCCATCAAAGACTTCACGGTGAATACAGATAACATTAGTAACGCATTAGAAAAAAATCCTATTCTAGTCACTGCCTTAAATCGGGTCATCGGCTATGAAAAAGGCGCTGCGATTGCCAAAAAAGCCTACGCAGAACAACGCCCCATCCTCGAAGTGGCCTTAGCCGAAACGGATTTAACCGAAGCTGAACTTAAAAAATTACTCGACCCAGCAAAGCTGACCCAAGGTGGAATCGAGTAAGATTCTTTTTCTAAAAGTAGTCCAAAATTCAACATGCCGGTAAAATGTCGTCTAAATTTTAAGGAATTTAATTTACATACCCATTTCGATCTAAAAAGCCCGGTATTTACCGGGCTTTTTTAGTTCACACAAAAAGAATATCGAAGTTTATCTAATTTTAAAGATCGACGACCTAACGGCAATAGATTAAAATTTAGAATGCGCTCGATCAATCGCTTCGGTTAATTTATGCCAGGCCGCTTCGACACCGACTTTTAACTCATCCCAGGCCTCTTCACTGGATTCCACCAACTCCATGGTCTTCTCTTTTATATTGTCACGTTGCTTGCGAACCACCACGATCTCTTCTTCGTATTTATCTTTTAAATCATCTTTAACGTGGTCAGCCTTTGCTTCCAGTTTCTCGATGTCCTCATTCCAGTCATCAAGTTTGTGCTTTAGTTTGTCAACATATTCATCGCGTTTGCTCATAAGTCACCTCGCCAAATATAGTCCGTCTGTTAAAAAAGCTTTATCTATCTAAGTAATATAGTACAAAAGACAAAATTCAAGGCTAGATTAGAACATCAATATTACTGTTTTATTGAGCAAGATCAGTAACCCATCAATAAATTTTATTTATCGGGCAAAACAATGGTAACGGGAGTCTTGTCTGCCTGTTAGGCAATCACACAGGCAGACAAGCAAAGACGATGGTTAAAAACGGTATTTTCTAAATGTATTTAACTTAGCTTAATTCCTTCAATGCCAAAATCGCACGACTACGCCGATACGCTGTACGATAGGCTTCAGCCCGCGGGAACAGCTTATAGGCTTGTTTCAGATACTCAACAGCCTGCTCAGCACAGCACTCCGTATCCCAAAGACTCATCCCAATCTGGAAGGCTAACTCGGCAACCATGGCATCATCATTACTTGTCGCGATTTGAGCATCGATGGTCACAGTCGGCCGATCATGGCTATCAAAGAACGTCATATAGCGAGTTGCTTCTGTCTGACGTGCAGCGGCATGCTCAAATACACTACACGCCACCATTCGATCATGATCATCATGGCAAATTCCAATACCTCGGTGTTCTGCATGTTTTGGAATACCGGATGGTGGACTAAGAGGACATCGTAATCTTGGGTCGCCAAACAACGGCGCCGAGATCAATTGAACGTTATTGTCAGAATTGATTTGAATAACCGCTTTTGGAGTGAGTCCACCACGATATAAAACTCGATAACGAGTTTCACCTGAGCGGTAATCCTGGCAACTATAATGATTACTGATACCGTTAAAATCCGATTGACAAATTTTACTATGGCCATCAGCAACGGTGTCATAAGGAAATAAATCTAGACATTCGTTCGCCACTGCATAATTCGTTAGCAGCAGAAAAAAACTACTCAAAACGAAAGTCCATTGTCTCCCGATTAATACATTTCTCAAAAACAACATCACACGTCTCCCGTACGTCAACAGGTTAGTCGGTTATCCCCCACCTTTTGTTTATTAGCGTTATTATGTGATATTTCTAAGATTAGATATT
>CAMYMO010000340.1 GCA_947259425.1 uncultured Ectothiorhodospiraceae bacterium
TTTTACTGGTCAGCATCACAACATGTACTGAATATTTGGATTTAATATATTTACAAACTTTATAACCATCCGTACCCGGCATGATGACATCAAGGAACACCAGGTCATACTGACGTTGTGCCATTTTCTTAGCGGCCACTTTGCCATCTTCAGCAAACTCTATCGATAATAGTACATTCGTTAATTTAGGTAGTTTGTGTTCCATATATTTACGCACCGGTAAACTATCGTCCACCACCAGTATGCTAAGTTGACTTACATGATGGCTGGGTTGTGCATTGACTGTACTGGTGGCCTGTTCAAGCGCCATCATGAGTCGCTTCAACACCAGCGGTCGCTGCAAAATAAGTTGCTCATCGGCCTGTTCAAAATCAGATGTCACCATAATCGGAATGGTTAACTTGTTTTCATGACTCAATGATTGCCATCGATTCAGTATTTTGGCATCGTCGGCATTTACAAACAGGATATCAGCATAGCGGCCATCACTTTGATGTTGTTCCAGTTCGACAAACTTATACTTACTGCGCAAATCAGGATTAAGGTTAAACACACTCTTAATCATCGCGACATCGCGAGGTGATAACCCAAGATGAGAGACGATAATGTTCATGTTTTAATAATTCTCCATTTCCATATAGCTCGTGGGATTACGCCATAAGCGAATTCTGAATATTGTCGCCTCCATCACGATTAAATGCCCCTTCTGTATCGGATCCCATCCAAGTCGCTTTAGAATAAATATGGTTTCAAGACTTAGACCTCATGTCTGATTGCTTGGTAATTTTTGTGACACACTTTTTTACATTTAAATTACCTGCACCGGAGTCAATAACATGATCAAGATCGCAAATAAAAACGGATTGCATCCCTGTATTCGTAGGCAGTTATGAGCTAATAATTAAAGTAGTCGATTGTTATTGTCGATGGGTTGATATAAGCAGGAAGAACGTCTTCTGAGGAGTGTCTGGTGTTACAGAAGAAAGCAATAATTTCATATCTTGGAATAGATAAAAGTGACATGTGCATTATTCGCAGTATGTTTCAGCGGGTTATGTGGCTACAAAAAGTATTCATTCTGCGCATGCTACGAGCAGACACTAACCCCGACATTTTATTGATTAATGCGGACAATAAGGAAGCATTGAATGTCTGGCGCCAAGTCAAATCGCAAAAAAACTGTATCTCTATCATGCTGTCCAGCAGCGGACAATATTTCAAGGATGCCATTACCCTGCAACGGCCTATCGTATTAAAACAGTTTGAACGAATTCTGGAAAGCATCGCCACAACCGATAAGATTCATGGCCTGAATGAAGATATGTTATCTGAGTCATTGGATGTTTTGGTTGTTGATGATAGCTTGCCAGTCAGACAATACATGGAGCAAAAACTACCGCAGTTATATTCTAGCAAAGTACGCATGGATTTTGCCGCCTCTGGAGAGGAAAGCGCACGTAAAGTAAGAAAGAATGTCTATGATATCATTTTTCTTGATGTTGTAATGCCAGGCGTCGATGGATATAAGGTTTGTAAATGGATTAAAGCGAATTCGGTTGCGCATGTCGTCATGCTAACCAGTAAAGGCTCACCCTTTGACAAGATTCGTGGGGCAATGTCCGGCTGTAACGCCTATTTGGTTAAGCCACCGGATGACGATAGCCTGAAAGATATTCTGGAAAACTACAACAGTAAAATCAGAAAACGCGACTATACACTGCAGGCCAGTTAACCGTGCCTAGCTTCACGCTTTTAATTTAATATCGATATAGAATTTAAGCAACCGGCCGAAGGCTGGTTGCTGATTGCCAGGTAAAGTCGTCTCTACCTCTATCCCCCATATAAAAATAAATAGCGGGTATCCACGAGGGTGATTAGAAAGACAATGGCGCCCAGTCCATTAAAGATCATTCGTTTAATATAACCGGTAAATAAACACTGACGATCAAGCCGCCACCATCACGGGTCTGCATATCTAGTTTGCCATTGTGCCATTGCACAATGCGATCGAC
>CAMYMO010000341.1 GCA_947259425.1 uncultured Ectothiorhodospiraceae bacterium
CTGATAAAACTCGCCTTGGCTAATATATTCATGACCGCTTCCGTTGAGTTTCCGGCATAACAAGGGTTCGATTGATTATCCAGCGCCAGTTGCATACACCGCTCAATACCGTGCGTATCATGTTCATTAGCCACCACTCGGGCAATGGACATCGATGTGTTATTCGTTGATTTCTTCTTCATCTGAATACTCCTTTTAAATTGGTTATTAAGCCATCAATTAGAAAATGCTAAATTCAGCCTTGACTTAGTGTTAACTGTACACTATTGTGTAAGTGTAATCAAGACACTTAGTAATAAAACATGACTGGAGAAATCGACCCATGTACCAATATAAGTACCCACATCCCGCCCTCACCACCGATGTCGTGATCTTTACGATTCGTGATAAGGAGTTGAAATTGCTACTCATTATGCGTGGAGGAGAACCCTATAAAGGTAAATGGGCCTTGCCCGGTGGTTTCGTCAACCTGGACGAGGACCTGGAAACCGGCGCCCGCCGAGAGCTTGAAGAGGAAACCGGGATTCAAGATGTCTATCTTGAACAGCTCTACACCTTTGGTGCAGTTGGACGTGATCCACGCGAGCGGGTGATTACGGTGGCCTACTATGCGTTAATTCCATCCGACCAGATCCAATTACGGGCCGCCACCGATGCCGAGGCAGTGGGCTGGTTTAGCATGAATGAGTTACCGGAGCTGGCCTTTGATCATAAGACTATTGTTGAGATGGCTCACCAACGACTCACGGCGAAACTCGATTATTCAACGATTGCCTTCCAGTTTATGTCAGATGAATTCACCTTAAGTGAATTGCAGGAAGTGTATGAAATCATCCTGCAAGAAGACATCGACAAACGTAATTTTCGAAAATGGGTACTGGCCCTGGAGCAAATTGAAGAAACGGGCAAAGAGAAACGCGATGGGCCACACCGTCCTGCCAAACTTTATCGAGTGATTAATCCCGATAAGGTCGAAATAATTAAGTAGCCATATAAATGCAAGGAGATGACCATGAATAAAAATGACAAGAGTAAAACCTATGAATACGCAATCTACATTGGTCGTTTCCAACCTTTTCATCAAGGCCATTTAGCTTGTGTGCACGAAGGATTAAAAATAGCTAACCGAATCATTATTTTAATCGGTTCAGTTAACCAGCCTCGTTCACAAAAAAATCCATGGGATTATAAAGAACGGCGACGGATGGTTCGTGCCAGTTTTTGCAAAGAACAAAATCAGCGAATCGCCATTGCCGGTGTTCGTGACTATAACGACGATCGCAAATGGATAAAATCAATCAAAACGACGGTGAATCGAATTACACAAATGGGTAGTGATTCCATCGTCTTGATTGGCCATATTCGTGATGACTCATCGTATTACCTGGAAAATTTTCCAAACTGGGATTTAGTTGAGTTACCAGAGTATCAGACAATCAATGCGACCCAGATACGAAAACAAATATTAGCTGCGGGAGACATTCAAAGTGTTACTCGCCCGGTTGCCGATAAAATAAGACACTTTATAAATTCTAATACGTTTAAAGCGTTAGTTAATAACACACCAACTAACAACACCTGTCCAGCTATTTTGGATGGAACGTTAGATGCAATATAGGAGGGATTGATCATGAATAATTCAATTTATGCATCATTTGCACATAATTTAATTTTAAACACCGACTCATATAAAATAAGTCATTATTTACAATATCCGCCCGAAACAGAACAGTTGTTTTCATATATAGAGTCACGAGGTGGACGCTATGATCGGACCCTGTTCTTTGGTTTGCAAATGTTTATCAAAGAATATTTATCAACGCCTATCACTGACGAAATGATCGATGAAGCTAAAATCTTTTATCAAGCTCATTTATCTGGCGTTCCTTTCAATGAAGACGGCTGGCGTTATATCGTTGATAAATATAATGGCAAACTCCCCATACGCATACGCGCCATCCCAGAAGGTACGGTGGTGCCGACCAATAACGTGTTAGTCACCGTTGAA
>CAMYMO010000342.1 GCA_947259425.1 uncultured Ectothiorhodospiraceae bacterium
ATATCCAGTTTTCCTAAATGGTAACTTAAATGATGTTCAACGTGTTTTGGATCGGAATTGATGATGTATTGTTGATTTAACCAGAGCAATTTCTTATGGTTAATGCTCGATGCAGAGTTATTCACTTTATCAATCGTAAATAACGCCAACATTTCATCGATCGAAAACAGCTCCTGATCGCCGTGTGACCAACCCAGTCGTACTAAATAATTAAGCAGGGCTTCTGGTAAAAATCCAAGCTCACGGTATTGAATCACACTGACCGACTCACCATGCACACGTTTCGATAGCTTGGCACCATCTTCTGCCAGGATCATTGGTACATGGGCATAGGTTGGCGCAGCCACACCCATGGCCGCCAAGATATTAATTTGTCGAGGTGTATTATTTAGATGATCGTCGCCACGTACAATATGACTCATATTCATATCCAAATCATCGACCACCACCGTTAGATTATAGGTCGGCGAGCCATCGGTGCGCTGGATAATTAAATCGTCCAGTTCGGTATTTTGAAAAATCACCCTGCCGCGAATTAAATCATCAATAACCACCTGACCGTCGAGTGGGTTTTTAAAGCGAATGACATGGGGAACGTCAGCGCTGATGTCTTTATTTCGGCAGCAACCATCATAGCGCGGTTTTTGCTTGTTGGCCTTTTGATCTTCACGTAACTTGTCGAGGCGTTCTTTACTGCACTCGCAGCGGTACGCATGCCCACTGTCCATCAGCTGCTGTATAACTTCCTCGTAACGATCGAAACGTTCGGTTTGATAGAAAGGGCCTTCATCATATTCCAACCCTAACCAGGTCATGCCTTCAAGGATCGCATTGACGGATTCTTTGGTGGAGCGTTCGAGATCGGTATCCTCGATGCGCAGCACGAATTGGCCTCCGTGTTTACGCGCATAGAGCCAGGAGAATAAAGCTGTGCGGGCACCGCCAATATGTAAATAACCCGTTGGGCTCGGGGCAAAGCGTGTCCGAACTGTCATTGAGTGTCCTGTTATTTGCCAGCTAACTCCTTCGCTAAGGTATAGCCAACATTGGTATATTGTTTAATTACTTTTTCAGCCTGACCCGCTGGCAGGTAACCTACAACGGCCGCCATACTGATCGTACCAAATAAGTAACCGAGTAAAAACCGTCCCATAAATTCATCATCCTGAGAATTTGGCTGATATCGTGAGAATATCCATGCCGGTGAGTGACATGCATCGGTTACTGACTCTTGATGGGCTATTTTACCTTTTTCGATCTAGAAAGATAGCCTGATTTTGCTGGGTTTTCGCCGGTTTTCAATTGTTCAACTAGCGCTTAGCTTTTCATCGACAAATTTCGCCAGCTCGGAGAGTGTCTGATATTCAAATATATCTGTCACATCAACCAATCCAGGATAGACATCTTCCACTTTTTCATGGAATTCTGTCAGCGTGAGCGAACTAATGCCCGTTTCAAAGAAATTATCATCAATGCTCAACGTTTTGCCTTCCAGCAATTCTTCAAATAGTGTCTTTAACTGATGCTCCGTTTTGCTTAGGTCACCAGTATCCTGCTCAGCGGCCTTGCTTAACAACCCCTCAATCAGGTGGAGATTTTCATCAAATTCGCCATTCAAATAGGCATCCCCTAACAAACGCCGCTGTAATTTTCCGCTGGTGGTCTTTGGGATACGTTTAACCGGCACGACTTTTTCTACCTCAAGACCCGTTTGTTCATTGATATGGCGGGTCACATCGCGCACGATACCAATGAAATCCTTAACATCGGCTCGAAATAAGATAAAAACAATCAATAAGTCCGTATCACTATTTGGCTTCCTCACACCATAGGCAACGACTTTGCCCAATTCCAATTCAGGAAGTTGTAATGCCACCGCCTCGATATCGTGCGGATAGTAATTCAGGCCATTGGAGAAAATAATATCTTTCTCGCGCCCGGTGATGACCAATTCATCGTGTTCGGTTAAGAATCCCAGGTCACCGGTATTTAACCAGCCATCCCCCG
>CAMYMO010000343.1 GCA_947259425.1 uncultured Ectothiorhodospiraceae bacterium
ACAATCCAATAAGGCGCCGCGCCATCAATGACACTACCTGATGTATAACTAAGCCATCCTTGCCAGACCAGGAAGCTGTCCCAAATGAGCCCAATAAACATGGCGATTGCGATTAAAGCCAGCTCTTTGGCAGGCTCAATGGCACGAACAATATGCAGGCAAATAATACCGAGCGCAAAAAGGCTACCGACAACGGGTAAATTATTTGCGCTGCTGATGACGCAGGCAAACCAGCCAATCTGGAATAAGATAAAATTAATGACTACAGGGTTCATTGGTTAATATCTTATTTGCCTGGTTTTTCAAATAGGTAATGACTTACCCACCATTGCTGGCCATTTTCATAACCAAACAATTCCGCACAGGCCATGAAGAATAGACGCCAACGAGACCACCATTTTTTACTATCATTTTCACCATAAATTTTGTTAAAGAGTGGGAATAATTCTGCTTCAGCGTTATCCATTCGTTCAAGCCAGGCATTAGCGGTTTTCTCATAATGGGTTCCATCCCAACGCCAGCGACGCTTAAATTTCAGGTCATCCTGGAATGTGAGTGGTAGATCGTCACTGGGCATTATGCCCCCAGAAAAGAAATGACGGCTCATCCAATCACTTGGGCCATTATCTTCAAATGCATACACCGCACTGTGATGAACAAATATATGTTTGAAAAATTTCCCACCCGGTTTTAACCAGCTGGCAACGCGCTTATAAAGCTCAGGCCAGTTACGCATGTGCTCGAACATCTCAACAGATACAACACGGTCGAAGCGTTCTTTATCTATGTCGAAATCATTCATGTCACAGGTGATAATTGAGATATTTTCTAACCCAAGTGCTTTTGCATGATTTTCTATATGTTCTCTTTGTGAATTCGAATTAGAAACAGCAGTAATGTTACTGTGTGGATAGTGCTTGGCCATCCATAAGGTTAATGAACCCCAACCACAACCCAACTCCAGTATCTCTTGACCTTCTTTTAAATCTGCATGCAGACAAGTTTCCTGCAAGGCAGCTGTTTCGGCATCTGCCAGGGTTGTTACATTTTCCGGCCAATAGGCACTACTGTATTTCAAGTTAGGACCTAGTGACAGTTGGTAAAAATCAGCAGGGACTTCATAATGTTGCTCGTTTGCTTTTTCAGGGACTAAAGCAATCGGCGCATTCATCATGTGCTCGATAAATTGCTGCGTTAATTCATCCATCTTTTCTACATCGTTGGCATGAATTTCTTTTAGACGTTGTTTTGTTAAAAAACGAATACCTCTTCGAATGACGACATCAGGTACAAAACCCTGTTCGGTTAAATCGAAGGCAAGTTGACTGACAGAATTCATTATTGTTCTCCTGATTAAAATTTATTAATTTTCGATGGGAAGTTTTTTGTGGATCTTATGCATACCAACGATTAGATCCTGGCCAATTGAAGTCGCTCCTGCAGACTCAATTTCACTCTTAAGATCTTCTGATGTTTTACCGCCAACCCATACCGGGACATTACTGTCTTCGAGTAGTTTTTTAAGTTGTGCGTGCAGTTCAGCAGGATCAGTATCAATAGAGCTGGATAAAACAACACCATCACTGTTGCTGCGATGCACAACTTCAGCAAGCTGTTCAATGGGCATATCTGCGCCCAGTAGCACGATACGGTAACCACGGGCATGGGCTGACAGACAAAACAACAACAAGCCAAACTCGTGTTGTTCGCCAGGTAGACAGGCTGCAATCAGACGTGGTCCTTGATTCTTCTGGTTTTGGTGGTGGAAGCGGGCACCCAGTTTATTACGCATAAAGACGCTGAAAAAATGTTCTTCTGCGACTCCGGTGCTGACATGCATCCAGCGTTGACCGAGTTTCTCTAATAAAGGTAACAACAGCTGTTTCGTGACAATATCGACGGGGTACAAAGACATCGCTTCGTTGTAAACACTCTCCAGCAATCCTTCATCAAAATTATTTACACCGCGCAGCATATTCTCCTGATATTGATTCCAATGCGAATCAACATCAGTGGCTTGTTGCTCCTCTTTGGCAATTTGTAACGCATCTTTGACACGACTAATGGCTATCCCTTCATCGATGAGCTGCAGGATCAGCTTAATGCGTTCTATATCGTCATCACTGTATAAACGATGTCCTGACTCGGTTCTGGTTGGGATAATCAATCCATATCGTCTTTCCCAGGCACGAAGGGTGACTGGATTGACCCCGGTAAGGTTGGATACCGTGCTTATCGGAAAAAGACCTTGTTGCTGTTCAGATATCATTATTTGACTCTTATACAAAAGTTATACAAACTATAGACAAAACCGATCAATATTGTCAAGTATTATGCTAAAATAGATAATAATATAAGTAAAACAATAAGATAATAGTAGCCCATAACTATACAAAACATGTACAATAGGTGTAAGTGTATGAATAATGGTAAAAAAATGGTGGAGAGCAAGGCCGCGACGATTGTCTGGTTTAGGCGAGATTTTCGTGTCGAAAATAACCCGGCGCTGGATTATGCGATCTCAACACGAGGGGAGGTCATTGCTGTATATATAGAGTACAACGAGATAAAAGATGAATGGAAACCGGGTGCTGCCTCACGCTGGTGGTGTCACCATAGTCTCGAACGTTTATCTGATAGTCTCGCGAAACAAGGTGTCCGACTTCGATATTTCCGTGGTGACCCGGGTAACATTCTTCCTGCGATAGTCAAACAAACCGCTAGTACTGCAGTATGCTGGAATCGGCTCTACGAGCCAGAAGAAATCAAAATAGAAAAGGCGGTGAGTGCTGCCCTGGCTTCTACAGATCATCAAGCTTTTGATAGTCGCCTGCTTTTTTCTCCAGGGACTATTCTTAATCAACAAGCAAAACCTTACCGGGTATTCACACCCTTTTGGAAAAAAGCACGCAGCCAGCTTGAAGTGACCGGCATTACTTTGTGCACAACGAAAAAGAATAAAATGGAACTCAATAACCAAAAAAGGTTATCAAAAGAATGTTCGTTAGCAGAATTAGGTTTGCTCGGAGAACACAGCTGGCGTAGCAAATTACAAAACTATTGGACACCTGGTGAAGATTCAGCACGAAAAAAAGTTAATCGCTTTCTTAAACATGCAATTGGCAATTATGATACCAATCGTGATATTCCATCAGTCGACGGTACCAGTAAAATCTCACCACACCTGCATTTTGGTGAAATTACACCAGCACAAATTGTCTATCGTCTGATCAACCAGGACTTACTATATAAAAATAGTATCTCGGTTGAACGATTTTTAACAGAGCTCGGTTGGCGTGAGTTTTCCCACCATGTTTTATGGCATTTCCCGGATACAACGAATCGTGCGATGAACCATAAGTTTCTAAAATTTTGGCCTAACAAACCAAACCAAAAGTATTTAAAGGCATGGCAGACTGGCAATACCGGTATTCCGCTGATTGATGCCGGTATGCGTGAGCTTTGGGAAACAGGTTGGATGCATAATCGTGTACGCATGATAGTAGCGTCATTTTTAACAAAAAACCTCGGTATACATTGGCTGCATGGCGCGAAATGGTTTTGGGATACCTTAGTAGATGCAGATCTGGCAAATAATACATTGGGATGGCAGTGGGTGGCCGGATGTGGTGTCGATGCCGCGCCATATTACAGGATTTTTAATCCGTATACTCAGGCAAAAAGGTTTGACGAAAAACTAAAATATATAAATAAATGGCTTCCAGATCGTAATGGGGCCGAGGTTACCCCAATCGTTGATGTGAAAAAAAGTCGTGATAAAGCTTTAACTAAATACAAAAATAGTAAAACGCTAAGCAATAAATAAAATGGTAACGACTAAAATATTTCTCAAAATATTGAATAAAATGGAATAAACGAAATTAATAAATAAGCATCAATCGATCAAAGTCTCCGTGCGCACCACTAGTGGGCAAACCCATTCTTTAATTTCTCATAATAGTGCGTATAAACGAAATATGCCCTAATAAATTCAACAAGTTAGCTTTGGCCTAAATTATGCAGATAGTGTGTAACGACATTTAAGCGTCTAACATATACATCTTAGAGGAATTCGTTATGTCTGCCGTAATGCTAAACCAAAGTCCGGACCGACTTCCGGAAGCTAAACATATCTATAATCATGATATCTTGAATTGCACAGCCGATGGCGTGGTTGGTAATCATCTCTATTCAGGCCGTGCTTTGGGGATTACTGAACCCTGGGATATTATTCAACTGAATGAAACCCTGATGCCATTATGGGATGACATCACTACCCATTATCAGCGTATTGGCCTGAGCCATACTCAGGATGTTGTCTGGTATCTTAACTTAAAAGAATTGGGAGCGCATATTGGCTACCAACCGTCGGTATTTTTTTATGGCCCTGAAGAAAATCAGTATTGGGGTGATTATGACTGGTTAAATACAGTCGAATATATTAACTCAAAGAATAACTTTATGTCTCTAGCGAATAAGCTGGACGTCGATGTTCCCAAGACTGTTTGTTTTTCATCGAAATCTAATATAAATATCGATGAACTTAAAAGTATCAATTATCCCTGCTATCTGAAGGCAGCAGTTTCAGTCTCAGGTGTCGGTATCTACCGTTGTGAAAATATTACCGACCTTTTTGAAAATTTAAGAAACTTCAATGGTAAAACGCCATTGCAACTACAAGAGGAGGTGAAGACGGATACATTTTTAAACTTACAATACAAAGTTGTTGGTAAAGAGGCCATACGACTTGCTGCGAGTGAACAGATCCTTGATGGTTTTGCTCATCAAGGAAACCGTGTGCCTGCCAGCCATGAACCATGGGATGTTGTTGAACCCATGGCTGAGTGGCTGGTTGCACATGGTATGAAAGGCATTTTTGCTTTTGACGTGGCTATTTCGCAGACGAAATCTGGACTTCGCTTTCCTGCTATCGAATGTAATCCTCGCTTTAATGGGGCGACATATCCTACTTTAATGGCTCAAAAATTAAACATTCCTGAATGGAGCGCAATTAATTTTACAACTAAATATCGAAATTTGGCAGATATCGATTTATCCGATATTGAGTACAATAACAAAACAGGAGAGGGCGCCGTCATTGTAAATTGGGGTACGGTGCTTGAAGGAAAGCTGGTGATTCTTATGGCCGGTTCTAAACCATATCAGGAGGCTCTTTCAGTAGAACTTGCTGCGCGGCTCTGATATTGTAGTCGACCTATTTAGAGATAATTCTGAAGGGTGCCGCAAGCATCAGATCAATATTCGGGCCAAGAAATAATATATGAGCCAATATAATAATTATTCCCTCATGGTACATGGGGGAGCCGGTGCACTAGATAACGTTAAGGATGATAAAACAGCCGTGCGTTATCTTGAAGCGCTTCGTCGAATTCTTGAACATGGTCGTGAGATTATGAAATTAGGTGGCTCAGCTTTGCAGTCCGTTGAGGCTTGCGCGGCGTTATTAGAAGACGACCCTGTTTTCAATGCGGGCTGTGGCTCCGTACTCAATGAGAATGGTAAGGTGGAAATGGATGCGGCAATAATGGATGGGCGTGATCTCTCCGCTGGTGCAGTCGCCGCCGTGTCAAATATTGCCAATCCAGTACAATTGGCACGCCTGGTCATGACCAAGAGCGAACACGTGATGTTAATCAGTGACGGAGCGATGCAATTTGCCAAACACTGTGGCATTGGTTTAGCACCGGAGAACTATTTTTATACGCAAGACCGAATTGCACAATTAGAAGATGCAAGACGTAAACATAAAATCATGTTAGATCACGATAGCACAGAAGAGGACAGTGAAGATCAAAAGTATGGCACGATTGGCGCCGTTGCCCGTGATCCACAAGGTAACCTGGCAGCAGCGACATCGACAGGGGGTATTGTGAATAAGCGACTAGGTCGAGTCGGAGATTCACCCATTATTGGCGCAGGCGTCTATGCCGATAATGAAACCTGTGCCGTCTCCGCGACGGGTTATGGTGAGGAATTTATGCGTACTGTCATTTCGAAAACGATCTGCGATTTTGCATACATGAAAAGCATGGATGCTGAACAAGCAACAAAAGCCGGTATCGAATATTTAAAAAATAAAGTTAACGGACGAGGTGGTGTTATCGTCATTGATAACGAAGGGAATTGCGCCAGCGGATTTACAACTAAAAAAATGATTCATGGCTGGATTGAACATGGCGGTAAAGTGAATGTTCGGTTCTAATGTCTATATATCTGATTATCTTAACTGGGCTGGTATCACTGGATAAGGCCGTCTTTATTTTGCTTTAATATTATTCAATTTTGATCCGATATTTAAAGCTGAACCACACTTTAAAATGAAATATAATGCCTGCTTTTTAAGCGGCTATATCAATCCAGTCCCGCCCGTACCGAATTAACGAGAGCTTAATATGTCGAATTCCAGGATTATTTACACCCAAACCGATGAAGCGCCAGCCCTGGCCACGCAGTCATTTTTGCCCATTGTGCAGGCTTTTACCCGTGCTGCTGATATTGAGGTCGAGACTCGCGATATTTCGTTAGCGGGGCGTATTTTGGCTACTTTTCCGGATAATTTGACTGCCGAGCAGAGCGTGAAGGACGCCTTGAGTGAGTTAGGCGAGCTGGCCAAAACACCTGCAGCCAACATCATCAAAACGCCCAATATCAGTGCCTCGGTGCCTCAGCTCAAGGCAGCGATTGCTGAGTTACAGGCCAAGGGGTTTGCCGTACCCGATTATCCCGAAGAGCCAGCAAGTGATGACGAAATTAAAATAAAGTCTCGTTATGCAAAAGTACTGGGTAGCGCAGTTAACCCGGTTTTGCGTGAAGGTAATTCTGATCGTCGTGTTGCGGGTGCAGTGAAAGACTACGCAAAACAACATCCACATTCGATGGGAGAGTGGCAGTCAAACTCCAAATCGCATGTTGCTTCAATGAGCGAGGGCGATTTTTATGGAAGCGAAAAATCGGTCGTTATCGAAAATGCCGGTGATGTAAAGATTGAGCTGGTTTCTGTTGATGGCAATGTACAAGTTTTAAAAGAAAAAGTCGCCGTGTTAGCCGGCGAGGTGATCGATGCCTCGGTGATGAGTGTGAATAAGTTGCGTAGCTTTTTTGAAAAGGCCATGCAGGATGCTAAAAAAGAAAATGTTTTGCTGTCTTTACATATGAAAGCGACCATGATGAAAGTGTCGGACCCGATCTTTTTTGGACATGCGGTCGATGTCTATTATAAAGATGTATTTGCCCAGCATGCCAAGACCTTTGAAAAGCTGGGTGTCGATACTCGTAATGGTTTGGGTGATGTCTACGCGAAGATCACTGAATTACCTGAAGATGAGCGCCATCAAATTGAAAAAGATATCGATGCAATCTATGAAATTCGACCTGAACTGGCGATGGTCGATTCAGATAAAGGCATTACCAATTTACATGTACCCAGTGATGTAATCATCGATGCATCAATGCCGGCCGCGATTCGTAACTCAGGTTGCATGTGGGGACGCGATGGTAAGTTGCACGATACCAAGGCGATGATTCCCGATCGTAACTATGCCGGAGTTTATCAGGCGACGATTGATTACTGTAAACAACATGGTGCATTTGATCCGACTACTATGGGTAATGTTAGCAATGTCGGCTTAATGGCGCAAAAGGCCGAAGAATACGGTTCGCATGATAAGACGTTCGAGATTCCTAACAACGGTACAGTACGCGTTGTTGATGCAAATGGTAATACATTGCTTGAACATACCGTCGAACAGGGTGATGTTTGGCGGATGTGTCAGACTAAAGATTTGCCGATACAGGATTGGGTCAAGTTAGGCGTAACGCGTGCACGTCTAACCGGGCAGCCCGCCATTTTCTGGCTCGATAAAGCGCGCGCCCATGATGCTAATTTAATTAATAAAGTCGAAACCTATTTAAACGATCATGATATCAGCGGGCTGGATATTCAAATTATGTCGCCTTTTGAAGCCACACAGTATACGTTACAACGGGTCAAACAAGGTCAGGATACGATTTCAGTTACGGGTAACGTATTACGCGATTACTTAACGGATTTATTTCCAATCCTCGAGCTCGGCACCAGTGCCAAGATGTTATCAATCGTACCTTTATTAGCCGGGGGCGGTTTATTTGAGACGGGAGCAGGGGGGTCTGCACCCAAACATGTACAGCAATTATTGGAAGAAAATCATTTACGTTGGGATTCCCTGGGTGAGTTTTTAGCGTTGGCGGTATCGATTGAAGACATGGCGATCAAAACGAAAAGTAACAAAGCCAAAGTGCTTGCAGTGACACTCGATCTGGCAAATGGAATGTTTTTAAATAATAACAAATCACCGTTGCGTAAAGTGGGTGAGTTGGATACGCGTGGTAGCCATTATTATCTTGCGATGTACTGGGCACAAGCCCTTGCCGAACAAGATGATGATAATGAGTTAAAAGCCCAGTTTGAATCGGTTGCCAAACAACTATCAGAATCTGAATCTAACATCATTGACGAACTCACTAATATTCAAGGCCGGAAGGTTGAGCTAGGTGGTTATTATCGACCAGATCTCAATAAAGTCGTATCAGTGATGCGACCCAGCGCCACCTTTAATTCGATTATTGATAATTTATCTTAGTTTTTACGTTATTAATAATTTCTGTAAAGCATCGCCATCATTCGCACCAGCGCTCAGATTATGAATTTGAGATGATGGTAAAGTAACCATCGTGTTTGTGTTAGCTGTTTTTTTACTAAACGCCCGGATTTGTTGGCATATCTGTAACTTATTCTCCCATAATGGATTTTATTGACTAAGCTTACTATAAGAAAACAGAATCTCGTGGTAACAAGCGCTGTATGCTGGCATTAGCCCTTAAAATCCTATGGTTGGCTTGGAGTTGGATAGAATTAGTTGTTTTTACACTGATACTATATATATGGGCCTGGTTACCCACCCATCTGACTAAACCCTATTTCCATAAATTTTTCCGCATTTGGTGTTCGTTGTTTGTTCGCGCACTCGGGGTGGATTTACGTTTGCATCAAAAAAATAAATTTCCATTGCCAAAGCAATACATTTTAATCGCAAACCATCCATCGGCATTTGAGGATGTGGGAATCCCTGCCTTGTTTGATGTTTATCCGCTTGCAAAAGAAGGTGTCAAGAGTTGGTGGATAGCAGGTCGGATTAATATTGCAGCCGGGACCATATTTGTAAAGCGAAAAGACCGAGCGTCACGACGTGACGCCGTTGAATTAATGATGGAAAAATTGCAACAAGGGCAAAACATTGCTTTATTCCCAGAAGGTGGATGTTTTGGGAGACGTATTCATGAAGTATTCCAGGCAGGCGCTTTTGACTTATCAATTAGAACCGGGATTCCAATCATTCCTGTCTTTATAAATTATGAGGCCCAGGATGTATTTGAATGGACGGCACCGCATACACTAATTGATAAAATGTGGCATTTTATGAGTAGCCCCAATGATCACGCTAATTTTATTGTTTTTGATGCGATTTCACCTGAAGGGCAAACGGATAAATTTAAATTTGCTGAAGAGGTCAGGCAGCAATATTTGGTTTGGCAAGCGAAATATCTAGATTAAATATTTGGCTGAATGATATTGGATTGCTAATTAAACTTAGCTTTATTCGTCAGTTTTTGTACATGATCAGTCATAGACCCACTAACTTAAAAAGCGCATTAGGCAATTATATAAATATTCATCGCATCGGTATGATTAAAAAAAGACCAACTCCTTATTGGTCTAAAACGGTTCGTTACGCCCTATATTGAATCAAAGTATTAACTCTTGCGCCTTTCTGGTGCATATGATTTAATGAGTTCTCACTTAAGCTATTGAAATACAT
>CAMYMO010000344.1 GCA_947259425.1 uncultured Ectothiorhodospiraceae bacterium
GGTGATGTTTTCACATCCCCCGATTGGCACAATTGGACTGACCGAAGAACAGGCACGAGTGGAACATGGTGATGCGGTTAAGATATATCAAACCAGTTTTCAGGCGATGTATCACTCCATTGCGGGCCAATCCCAGCGTACCGCGATGAAATTAATTTGTGTGGGAGCCGATGAAAAAGTAATCGGTTGCCACATCATCGGTATGGGCGCCGACGAAATGCTACAGGGATTTGCGGTCGCGATTAAGATGGGCGCAACCAAAAAAGATTTTGATAACACCGTCGCCATCCATCCAACCAGCTCCGAAGAGCTAGTGACGATGAGATAACCATTGGCAATCAAATCATTCGACCGTGCAGAAAGATAAATTAGAGCAGAAAGCGACACTTAGGCGCAAATGTTAGCGAAATGACGATTCGAAACTTCGAAGCAACCCGTCCGGTACTCAACACGGGCTGTTATGTTGATCCCCAGGCGGTCGTGATTGGCGATGTGATATTGGGCGAAGACAGCTCGGTCTGGCCTTTTAGCGCCATTCGCGGCGATGTGAATACGATCCAAATTGGCCAGCGCACCAACATCCAGGATAACTCAACCCTGCATGCCACCCATGACAGTGATTATCACCCTGGCGGCATAACCACAACCATCGGCAATGACGTGACCGTCGGCCATCAGGTCATTTTGCATGCCTGCACGATTGGCGATCGGTGTTTAATCGGCATGGGCAGCATCATTATGGATCAGGCCGTAGTCGCCGAAGATGTGATCGTCGGGGCCGGCAGCCTGATAACCCAGCACAGCACCCTGGAATCTGGCTACCTATATATAGGTCGTCCTGCCCGTAAACTACGCGCACTGAGTGACGACGAAAAGGCTTATATAAAATACTCAGCACAAAATTATGTGCGCCTAAAAGATCGTTATTTAACGACAAACGACTAGCAACGCGCCCACTCAATCGTGTGTGCTAATTAGCGTTAAATCATATAAAATAGCGCTTATACCACCGCAGTAGAACGTAAAAAGGAAACTGAATGAATATCCAAGTCGAAGTCTCGTTTGGTGAATTTCTGGATAAAATTACCATCCTTGAAATCAAAAGCGAACGCATTAAAGATGCCGATAAACTCGTAAACATCAATAAGGAACTCGAGCTATTGCGCGAGACGTGGAACAACAACCCAAAATCAAAAACGGATTTAACTGAAGAGTTAAAAAACCTCAAGTCCATCAATGAAAAACTTTGGGCAATCGAAGACGATATTCGCGATAAAGAACGTAATAAAAACTTTGACCAGCGATTTATTGAGCTCGCTCGTTCTGTTTATTTCTCCAATGATGAACGCGCGCGTATCAAACGCATTATCAATGAGAAATTAGGTTCTAATCTAATTGAAGAAAAATCATATACGGATTATTAATTACAGCAAATCGAATAATAGACTTCCGATTTTTTGTTAGTCACCCATTTTCGAACTCAATCGATTTTTTAAACGTATTAAATTCAGTTTGCGCCTGCTCCAGGTGTTCAGGCGCATCGGTTAGAATCATCATGAATACATAATTTCCCTTACACATAATGTTAGATTCTCTTCTTATCAGGCAATCGTTACCATTTACTTCTTCAAACAAAAAACTCACTTCAGAACGCGCACCAATGATATTACCAATTGAAGCCGTCTGTGCATGAGTATGGAACTTATGATTTTTTACCAGCCTGCTATAGTCATCTTCAAAAAGTGAAAGCGTTTCTACCGTATGAGTCGCGATCCATTCCGGTGCTTTATCTATGAATACCAGTATGCTTGGATTAGCCTTCGGCGTTGGTTCCCGATACTTAGTAAAGGCAACCACCGGTGTTGGCGTAAAAGACTCTGCTTCGGACGCATCGTCTACTTCTTCAAATACTTGAGTACCTTTTAATCCCAAAATATCTCTAGCATTTAAAATTTCCCAGCCGAGTGGCGCGGTAAATTTTATTCCCTGTTCGGCAAAAACCCACCCATTCGTTTTATCGATGCCATAGGTTGCATGATCAAATATCGCCACCGCAGAGCTGGCAGCAAATAATTTAAGAAAATTTCTTCTATCCATATTATTACTGTAAGTCACTGGCTAAGATGACACGTGTCGACCTAAAACCTATGCCAGGCTCTATCATTCACGTTCTGTAAGAGTCTGTTTAATATAGTATTTAACTAACTAATTTTTTTACCTTAACCTAAATCCAACACCGGCAAATGACATCTTTCCAATTGCTCACGAAAGGTAATCATTTGTTCTTCCCAGTAGCGGGGTGTATTAAACCACGGGAAGTGTTGTGGAAACGCAGGATCATCCCAGCGCCGCGCTAACCAACCGCAATAATAAACCAGGCGCAAGGCACGTAAGGCTTCGATCAATGCCAACTCACTGCGATCAAACTCGCAAAACATTTCATAGCCTTCGAGCACATGGTTAAACTGCGCCGCCATTTCATATTGTTCGCCAGAGAGTAACATCCACAAATCCTGCATCGCCGGCCCCATTACACAGTCATCTAAATCAACAAAATGAAATTCATCACCCGTACTTAAAATATTACCCGGATGAAAGTCACCATGGATTCGTATCATATAGGGCTGCACGGCCTCCATCGTGATCTGGGCCTGATCTAATAATGACTGTGCCGCCAAGCTAAAATTGTGTTGAATCTCAGCGGGCACAAATTCGTTTTCTAGGATGTAATCCAATGAAGCCTGACCAAACGTGGCCACACTTAAGGTTTTTCGATGTTCAAAACGGGCCGTGCGGCCAATCGCATGGATGCGGCCAATCATTCGACCAAGCTGTTGCAAGATATCGGGGTCACTCAGTTCTGGCCAACGCCCACCACGCCGTGGGTATAACGAGAAGCGGAAACCTTCGTACTCAAATAAACTATAACCCTCGCGCATTATCGGTGGGATAATGGGGATATCCTGTTTTTGTAATTCAAAGGCAAATTGATGCTCTTCCAAAATGGCCGCATCGGTCCAGCGACCCGGCCGGTAAAACTTGGCGATGATAAACCCGCCTTCGCTCAATTCAATCTGATAAACCCGGTTTTCGTAGCTGTTGAGGGCCAATAAACCACCGCTCGGGTGCAGCTCAACCGACTCAATTGCGCTTAAGATCAATTCAGGAGTAAGTTGTTGATAGGGCGCTTGTTGTTGAGTAACCATAGTTGAGTAACCATAAATAATACGGGCTATTAATCGAGACTCGCAGCCTGCCGTTCCTTTAATATATGATATAAGCTATTGGTCATAGCCCACTAAACGAACTACCTTAACACGATATGAGGTCAAGAATGAGTAATCCTTTATTGTCTTTCAGCGGACTGCCACCTTTTTCAAAAATAAAACCGGAACAGGTCGAACCTGCGATCGATTATTTATTGGAGCATAACCGTAAGCTGGTTAAACAACTGGAAGAAATGGAAGAAAAACCCAGCTGGGATAATTTTGTACAAGTACTCGAGGATGCTGACGATCGACTGAACCGCGTGTGGTCGCCGGTCAGTCACATGAATTCGGTGGTCAACTCAGATGAATTACGTGATGCCTATAATGCCTGCTTGCCGAAGTTAAGCGAATATGGCACCGAGATGGGCCAAAATGAAAACTTATTCAAGGCTTACGACTCAATTAAAAAAGACAGCAAAGCGTTTAATAAATTATCCACTGCACAACAAAAAATTATCGACAATGCATTGCTTGATTTTAAGTTATCCGGCTTTGATCTTCCCGCTGATAAAAAGCAACGCTTTAAAGATATTCAACAACAATTATCACAACTGACTACCAAGTTCGAAGAAAATGTTTTAGACGCCACCCAGGCCTGGAATAAACATATCACGGATAAATCTTTATTAGCCGGTTTACCCGACTCCGCAGTGGCGATGGCAAAACAAACGGCAGAGCAAAAGGAACTTGACGGTTGGTTGTTCACGCTTGATTTTCCTTCTTATATCGCGGTAATGAGTTATGCCGATGATCGCGAATTACGATTTGAAATGTATCAGGCCTATGTGACCCGTGCCTCTGATCAAGGCCCAAATAAAGATACGTATGATAACTCTGCACTCATGGAAGAAATTATTGCCTTACGTGATGAGTCCGCCAAACTACTCGGCTTTAACAATTACGCAGAACGTTCTTTAGCACGCAAAATGGCTGAAACCCCTGAGCAGGTGATTACTTTTTTAACTGAACTTGCTGAAAAATCTCATGCCGTCGCCAAACTGGATTTTCAGGAATTGAAGGACTACGCGGCAGAATTTCATCAGCAAACAGAATTTGCAGCCTGGGATGCGACTTACTACAGTGAAAAATTACGCGAACATAAATATTCAATCAGTCAGGAAATATTAAAACCGTATTTTCCTGAAACCAAAGTGATTCCTGGTATGTTCGAAGTGGTCAAAAAACTTTATGGAATTGAGATTACCAAACAAGATGGCATCGACACCTGGCATAAAGACGTCGGCTTTTATGAGATTAAAGATAGCGAAGGCAATGTTCGTGGGCAATTTTATTTAGACTTGTATGCACGAGAACACAAACGTGGTGGTGCCTGGATGGATGACTGCATTGGACGCAACGTCAGTAAAGAGGGTGCAACCCAGGTTCCAGTTGCCTACTTAACCTGTAACTTATCCCCACCAATCGGTGATCAACCGGCTTTGTTTACCCACAATGAAGTCACGACCTTGTTCCATGAATTTGGCCACGGTCTGCACCATATGTTGACCCAGATTGATTACATCGGTGTTTCTGGAATTAATGGCGTCGCCTGGGATGCGGTCGAACTGCCCAGCCAGTTTATGGAAAACTGGTGTTGGGAAAAAGACGCGTTAAGCCTGATAACCGGCCATTTTGAGACCGGCGAGGCACTTCCCGACGAACTTTTTGCTAAAATGTACGCTGCTAAAAATTTCCAATCCGGGATGCACATGGTTAGACAGCTTGAGTTTGGTCTGTTTGACATGAAGATGCACACTGATTATACGCAGAAACAAGGTGCGCGAATTCAACAGATCCTGGATGAGGTTAGAAAAAATGTATCCGTCTTACAAACACCTGAATTTAATCGGTTCCAACACGGGTTTACGCATATTTTTGCAGGTGGCTATGCTGCCGGTTACTATAGCTACATGTGGGCAGAAGTTTTATCGGCCGATGCCTTTGCAAAATTTGAAGAAAACGGTATTTTCGATCAAAAAACCGGAAATGAATTTTTACATAACATCCTTGAAAAAGGCGGCAGCCAGGAACCAATGGAATTATTTATCGCCTTTCGTGGAAGAGAACCAGAAATCGATGCCTTATTGCGGCACAGTGGAATAGCAGCATAAAATGAAAAAAATATTTGTTCACAGTACGATTATATTTGTCTTATTTATTTCTGTTACGCAGGCCGAAACATTATACGTAACGGATCGAATTTTACTGGGCATGCATCAGGAAGCGAACGAGACAAGCCCTATTATAAAAACGATCACCAGTGGTACAGCGGCGACGGTGTTGTCGCGCAACGAAAACTTTATAAAAATCAAATTAAAAGATGGTACCGAAGGCTGGGTTAGTAAAAATTATCTAAAAACAGAACAACCCGCTACGGCAAAACTCGATGCTACCTTTGCCAAATTACAGAAAGTACAACAGAATAATAAAAAACTGGCTGACGAACTCGCCAGCAAGGAACGTGAAATTCAAATTCATCGCGATGAATTATCAAATGCCAAAACCGCGATTAAAGATTTAAAGAGTGCATTAAAAGATGCCGGCAACACGCCTGAACCAACGGGGAACCCGGAAGATCTAAGCAAAGCCCAGGCGACTATTAAAACACTGCAAGAAAAGATCACACAACTCGAACAGGAAAAAACGGATGTTGCCAGCACCTCAGGAAACGACGCTGTGATTGAACTTGAAAAACTACAAAATCAAAACAAAGAATTCCAGGTTCGCATCGAAGCCGCATTAGCAAATCTAAGTGGTGAAACCGTACCTAGCGCTGCAGAATTAGCCGCAATACGACCTTCGTTCCCATTTTGGTATTGGTTATTGCTGGTTGCCTTATTGATTGCCGGCGTCGCAGGCGGAGTTATATGGATGGATATCTTACATCGCAAAAAACACGGTGGTTTCCGTTTATAACTAATAACCCGTTATACTAAAATGCATAAAATCTTTTTGTCGGCCTTTTATCTCACCACCCCATTTCAGGCCGATGCGTTTTAGTTGACGAACGATTTGCCCATTCAATGTTAAGCTTAATGGATCTTTACCGGGCCGCCAGTGCCCACCACGCAACAATCGACACTGCGCACCAAAGGAAAAACACTCCGTGTATAAACCATTGTGTTGTGGATTAATATCCAAGGCAATGCCAAAGGAGTGATTACTAAAACCCGTTCGATTCCCATGTTCGTCAACCTTGCCACGTGTTTGGCCGACTCGATAACCAATCACTTCCGTTACCGCTTGATTCTGCTTTATCAACTCAAGTAAAGTCGATCGCACACTGGGCGCAAGCTGACGACAAATCGAAAATGGCTTTAGGTTAGGAAGCTTGATTTCAACTTGATCTTCCCGACAAACACTACAGCCGGTCTGTTTATCGATCTCCAACTCATTTAAATCCTGGTAATCTTTACGTACCGCTCGATACAACACGGCTTTTTTAAGATTTACATTCCAACTCCAGGTTGAATAATGGCAGGTTTGTGCAAGCGCCGGAGTAACCATCGACAGTAAACCGAGTAGGCCAATCAGCACGAGAATATATTTTTTAAAATACGTCGCCATCAAGCCATTTTCCGCTAAAATGCCAAACTATGAAATATAAAGACTTGCGCGATTTTATTGATTTATTAGAAAAACGCGGCCAACTAAAACGTATCAGCCAGGAAATCGACCCGAACCTGGAAATGACGGAGATCTGTGACCGCACCTTACGCGCAGGCGGACCCGCCATCCTGTTTGAAAATCCAAAGGGATCGGATATCCCGGTGTTGGCTAACCTGTTTGGCACCCCCGAACGCGTCGCCCTGGGCATGGGCGAAGAATCCGTTGAGGCCTTGCGTGAAGTCGGAAAGTTACTGGCCATGCTTAAGGAACCCGATCCGCCCAAGGGTATGAAAGATGCCTGGGAAAAACTCCCGGTGTTCAAACAAGTCTTGAACATGTCGCCCAAAGTCACCAAAAAGGCAGCCTGTCAGAGCATCGTGATTGAAGAAAATGACATCGATCTTAGTCAATTACCCATTCAAACCTGTTGGCCGGGGGATGCTGGCCCCCTGATCACCTGGGCCCTGGTGGTGACCAAAGGTCCAAACAAAGCCCGGCAAAACCTGGGCATCTACCGGCAACAGGTTATCGCTAAAAACAAGGTGATAATGCGTTGGCTAGCCCATCGTGGTGGCGCTTTAGACTTTAAAGAGTGGTGTGAAACCCACCCTGGTGAAGCTTTTCCGCTAAGTGTCGCATTGGGTGCTGACCCAGCCACTATTCTTGGCGCGGTGACCCCGGTCCCTGACTCACTCTCAGAATATGCCTTTGCTGGCCTGTTACGGGGCGATAAGACCGAAGTCGTTCAGTGTATTGGCAACGATTTACAGGTACCGGCCTCTGCTGAGTTCGTGCTGGAAGGGGTCATCCATCCTGGTGAAATGGCCGATGAGGGTCCATTTGGCGACCATACTGGCTATTACAACGAAGTCGAGTCATTTCCGGTGTTTACCATTGAACGCATTACCCACCGCAAACAACCCATCTATCACTCAACTTATACCGGACGCCCACCGGATGAACCGGCCGTGCTTGGTGTGGCCTTGAATGAAGTATTTGTGCCTATTTTGCAAAAGCAATTTCCCGAAATCATCGATTTTTACCTGCCACCGGAAGGTTGCTCTTACCGAGTGGCCGTCGTCAGCATGCGCAAACAATACCCGGGTCATGCCAAACGGGTCATGTTGGGTGTGTGGTCGTTTTTACGTCAATTTATGTACACCAAATTTGTCATTGTGACCGATGAAGATGTCAACGTACGCGACTGGAATGATGTCATCTGGGCGATGACTACGCGCATGGATCCCGCTCGTGATACCACCCTAATCGAGAACACGCCCATCGACTACCTGGATTTTGCCTCGCCGGTGTCCGGGCTGGGCTCAAAAATCGGCTTCGATGCGACCAATAAATGGCCCGGTGAAACCACGCGCGAGTGGGGCAAACCTATCAGTATGAGCGAAGATGTGAAACAACACGTTGATGCTATCTGGGATGAACTCGATATTTTGTAAAATCCTGCTCACAAGTCGCTAAAAATCTCGATACGAACTCAATCGAACTGCCTCAATAGCCGATATCTATTGGGTAAGGAGTGCAAGCGAATGAGCGATGAACAGAACCCAGGTGAAAACAGCCCAGCCGAATCAGGCGATATTGGATCGAGTGATACCGTCACTAACGCAGCCAAATCTGCTGCAGAAAACCTGGATGTTAGCCACTCGCCGGAAGCAACGCCTGATTTAGAACACAATCCAGATAACCGAAATCATGCGCGCGTCAACGTCGATCGACCGATGTTGATTCATTGCTCCAATGGCGAAACCGTCAAGGCTCGTTTGGTCAATCTATCGGTGGGTGGCCTGGCCTTTGAATATCCCGCACCGGCAGAAAATGGCGCAACCTTAGTCGTCCTTTTCCAGCTCACCAAAAAGGCCGAACCTGTCAATATACAGGCCGAAGGCATCGCACAACACTCACACATCAAGGCAGATTTGGTCGTCACCGGCATTCAGTTCACCAAAATTAGCGAAGAACACATTGATATTATCGAAGACTTTGTTGAATACAAACTTTCCTCCGCCGCTCAACTCACCGGTTTTGCGGTAAGTCATCGCCATAAAAGCTAGTCTAGCTTTTATCAAATTCCTGTAACGCAAGCTCCAGGTTTGGATAGCGTAATGTTATCTTCAGCTCGGCTAACATGCGTGAATTATCAATACGGCGCGACTCACGTAAATAAGACAACATCCCTTTACTAATTTCCTGCTCAGCCTGCTGCCACGCTAATGCAGGCGGTCTAGTTAAACCAAAATGATCGGCCAGTGTATAAAAGTACTCAGTCATATTTGTATTGGCTCCATCGCTGACATTATAGATACGGAACTTATGTGGACTATGCGCGGCGGCCACACAAATCTGAGCAAGATCATCCTCATGAATTCGGTTCGTCTTGGGCGCAAGTTCTTCTTTTAAAACCGGCACACCTTGTTGAATCCTTTTCAAGGGCAGTCGCCGTGGCCCATAAATACCGCCAACTCTTAATATAATCAACGGTATTTTATATCGCTCACACCAAGCCTTTAATTGTGACTCCATATCAAAACGCCGTTTAGCGCGATCGGCCTTTGGCCGCGCTGGCTGCTCTTCATTAATTAAGTCACCGGAACAATCACCATAAACACCCGTTGTACTAATCGCAACAATACGTTTTGGTTTCACAGGTTGAATTGATAGTGATGCCAAAAAATGTTGGCAGCGACTATCGCTGACACCACTTGGAGGCGGTGGTATAAAATAGTAAAGCAACGTTGATGACGCTAATTCTGGCAGGCCAGGCTCTAAATCATCTAGATTGCATTGTGCCGAGCTAATGCCTAAACGTGTCAGGATAGCCGCCGATGGCGCGCAACTGACAATACCCACAATTTCATCAACGTGACCCTGCCATAAAGCCGCAACTCGACGACCAATATCGCCACAACCGACGATC
>CAMYMO010000345.1 GCA_947259425.1 uncultured Ectothiorhodospiraceae bacterium
CCGCGACGTTCGTTTTGTGCTTTAATAGCACAAAACGCCCGACGCTACGGCATGCCGGTTAATACCAACGTTAGCACAAAGTAGAATTCATAATAATAAATAAAGTTACAAGTCCGAAGTTACATGAAGGGTAAAATGTCTTGCTGCTGAAAAGGGCCTGAATGAACAATTAAAAATAGGTCTGAAACGAATCAGCGTTATGTCTAAAGCCGCGAGTTGCGGTTTAAAACAAAGTCAGCTGAAATAGTGAGAATCGGAAAGTGAGCTATCCAGCGTAAGCTGGGAATAAGTAAATTACACCAGGTTGTGCTGTTTCCTGAAAGTAAATAAGTTAAACTCAGTAACAACTAGAGAATCAGTATTAAAGTGAAATACATGAAAAGTGCTAACAAGTCGTTCGAGTCGCGTGTGCAAAAAAGCCGCACACACTCGGACCAAGCAAACAGCGCGCTTGGCCGCTCAACTCGGCGTTAGCTATTCAAATATGAAATCAATGGAAGAAATCATAAGTGTCGAAAACAGATATACAAGCTCAATTGGTGAGCCATCGTTGGGTCAAGCACTTTCTTTATTAAAAGAAAGGTGGAGTTCTGGTGAAAAAGACAAAGAAACAGCATTACATTTATTATTTCTAGTTTGGTACTCATGTTCTGAACCAGGCTTCTTAACAGGGCTACCTGAACTAGAATTGAAACCAAGTTTATTTACAGAAGTATTTGAGTATTTAGGTAGTGAAAAATCTACTGACCCTGAGGTTTGCCTAGTTGTTGGAATCATGGCTGAGGTAGCTCCATGGTGCATAGGTGATGAGTCATACTGGTTAAATACAAGCAAAAAGTTAAAAGCACGCTCATTATCCTTAAAGCCTGAGGGTTTTGAGCCACAATACTTTCATAATCGAGGTGCATATGGGCAATATTTCTCTCATATGGTATCCAGCTAATAAAGAAATAGCTAACAAGGCAGTCAAGCTCGCGCAAAAAACGCGCTTGGACCGGCTAAACAGCAGCCGGCCACTTACTTAGGCGTTATACGCAAAAATGAAAACGAACATGGAATATATTGACGACTATCCTACATGCGAAAATACCGATTGCTTGCTCAGATTATCATCTGATGAGGTAAGTCCAGATAAAATATCTGATATTTTAGGAATCACACCGTCAAGCATTAGGATAAAAGGTGAGTTAAGGAATTCAGATAGGCCGGAATCTCTAAACAAAACTAATTGTTGGTATTTGGGGAGTGAAGGTCATGTTGAGTCAAAAGATTGTAGGCGTCATTTAGACTGGATAATTGAGCAGTTAATAGTTAAAAAAGAACAAATGTCTAAACTACATAAAATGGGAGTAGAAATGTCAGTTTGCTGCACATGGGAGTCTGCAGAAAATCAAGGTGGACCTACAATGAATCCAGAGCAAATGGGACCGCTAGCAGAACTAGGTATACCCGTATGGTGGGAAGTATGGCTAAACGAAGAGTAAGAAAAGCGTATAACAACTCAACCAAATTCGCGCTTGCGCGCTGGACGGCCAACCCGTTCCACGGTTTGTCCGCCATTTGTTTCAAACGTTATGCATTAGTAAAAAATAATGGAATTTATCTCTAACAACATTGTTTTAATTATCTTGGCCGTAATAGTAATTTTCTTTGTTACGGGCATCCGGATAGCAAACGAAAATGAAAGGTTTGTTGTTAGTGCTCTAGGAAAGTATGTGGGTATTAAAGGCCCTGGGTTACTTTTAAAATGGCCAAATTCATCTTTTGTCTGGCATAGAGTCGCACTCAATGACGACGGCCAATATCTGGGTGATGGGCTGGTTAAAGTTAAAGAGGCTGTGTTTCCTGCAGAATACACAGATTCTTTGAAAACAGGTGATTCTATCAAAATCGTATCATTTAAAAATAATTGTATTACTATAAGTAAAAGCTCGTAAAAATGCATAACAAGTCAATCAAAACAGCAGGGCAAGCCCTGCTCGGACCCTCAAAAGCGTTGCTTTTTCGGGCCGTTTATTTCTAACGTTATGCCATTCAATAAAAAGAAGATACTGATAATCAGCCTACCCCTATTGCTTGCAGGCGGTGTTTTCATATTAGAGTTGTTTTGCCCATTCACGATCGTAGACTACAAGATTAATAAAGTAAGATATGGAGATATACCTGCTCTAACAACTGCAATTGAAAGGTTCGCTTTAGATACAAAAAGGTACCCGACTACAAAAGAAGGGTTGATAGTATTAGTTAATAAACCAGACGAATTTAATCTAGAAACATGGCCTTATATTAAAAAGGTAAATACTGACCCATGGGGTAACGACTATATATACAAGCTTGAGAAACAAAAAAATGTCAATTACTTCGTTTATTCTAAAGGTCCTGATGGCGTGGATAATCAGGGTGGATATGATGATATCGTAAACTGGGAAAAAGAGTACAAATGTAACTACTATGGTACATGCCCAACATTGTGTGACAGTGTGCAAAGTATATACATGCTGATTCTACTAATTTCTTGGATAATTTTGGTGTTGTTTGTTATATATGCAACAATTAACGTGATCATTAAGAAAATCAAGGCATAACAAGGCATCCAAATCGACGCCAAAAGACGGCGCGATTTGATTTAAACGTTAGCTTGCAAAGAGGATAGTCTAATGTCTGATATGACATATAAAGTAGGAGCTATCGGTCATCGTAAACTAGATGATCAAGGTGGGCACTATGTACAGCTATGCTGTCATATCATACTATCGGCACTAAAAGAGAAATACTTATCGATAAAGGCAGTTTCGGCAATTGCAGAGGGGGCTGACTCGTTGTTTGCACAGACCGCAATATCTATGGGCATTCAATTGGAGCCCGTGATTCCTTTTAAAGACTTTATGTCAGATTTTCAAAAAGAAGAAAGCTACGAACGATGTAAATCCTTTAGAAATAAGTCTGAAGTTGAAAATAGAGTTAATTTTTCTGAAAGAAGTGGTATTGCTTATCGTAAAAGCATGGAATGGGTAATATTTAAATCTAATATAATTATTGCAATATGGGATGGAAAAGAGATTGGTTCTATGGGAGGAACCTGGGAAGCCGTCTCCCTATGCAAGAAGCTAAAAAAGAATTTTATACACATAGATGTATCGAATAACACAATGAATATATATTTTAATGACCAGTTTAAGTTTTCTAATATTAATGATGTCGATGGCTTGAATTTACCACGGTATTTATAGGAAATGTCGGATACACCAAAAGTTGGGTTAAGTAATGCTGCAATTATAGCGTTCGTTGTGTTGTCATTAATAATATCTATTGCAGTAATATATGGGTCGCAATATTTTATAGATAAAAAAGTTGTTTCATCAAGCAACATACTATCCGACAAAAAAACCGAATTTGAAATTACGAAACTTGATGCTGAGATAAGTCGCATTCGGAGCGATACAGCAGGGAGTTTATTTTGGTTAAAACTGATTGCTCTATTTGTTACAGTTGGAGGCGCTATTGGAGGGTACTTAATCGGGCAGAGCCGAAATACTCTGGCAAAAATAGAGTTCGAAAATAAGAAGAACGTTGATGAAGTGTATCAATCTATCGTTCAAGAATTAGCAGATTCATCTGCTATTTTGAGAGCATCTGCAGCTGTAAAGCTTGGTTCAATACTTAAGTCGTTCCCTTCTGAATGGGCTGTGAGTGAAGAGAGGAAGGAGCAATTGTTTCAGTTGACAAAACAGGTCCTAGCAGCGGCTTTGTCGATCGAAAGCGATAAAAAAGTATTAAAGACATTAACTATAAATGTTATTTTACATAAACCTAAGTCAGATGATGGATTGGCATGTGCTCGTGAGTTGGACTTATCTGGGGCGAAAGCTGAGGATGCTTATTGGGCTCGATGCAATTTCGAATATGCTGATTTCTATGCAGCTGATCTCACTAGAGCATCTTTTAGAAAATCAAACCTATCTGGTGCGCAATTTAGAGAGACAATATTGGAAAACTCAGTTTTCGACGAGTCTACCTGCATAGGTACTAATTTTAAAATGGCGGATATAAGAGGTGCATCTTTCATTGGTGCAAGTTTGGATAATGTTAACTTTGAAAATGCAAAAGTTTATTCAGTTAATATGAACGCAGCTAATATTGATAATATACCAGAATGCATTGTAGATATTTCCAAAGAAGGGAATTGCGCTGAAATGGTTCCTGTTTCTGTTTGGTTAAGTTCCTACAATGAAAGCTAACAAGTCGGCTCAACCAGGATGCTCCTGACGTCGCACCTGTTAACCGTAACGTTATGCTTTTAAAACTTCGATTCAACATCCATGCTTTTATGTAAAACTCTTATAATTTCAACAGTATTCTCTTCCCTTAGTTTATAAAAAATAAGGTGGCTGCCTTGAGGAAACTTCCGATAACCGTCAGTAATGAAATCGACAGTGAGACCAAGCTCAGGATTCTCGGAAATTTGCTTGAAACAATCATCCAGTTGTTTCAGATAACTGTTTCTCTTGATTGCGCCCCATTCTTTTTGAGTGAAGCGGCCAATTTCAAGAAGGTCATCCCTGGCTTTTCTCGAAACTTTATAGGTGGGCATTAATGATTCTCATCCAATTCCTGAATCAATTTTTCATACGAGTAGTCTGCAAAACCGCTTTTTTCCCCTTCTGCCAAAAGAGCTCGAAGTGTTTCGATCTTGGTTTCGCTTGTTTCAAGCATTCGAAGCCCTGCACGTATAACCTCGCTTGCCGAACCATATCGACCCTGCTTAATTCGCTCGGCGATAAATTTGTCGAAATGCTCGCCCAGCGTAATACTGGTGTTTTTAGGCATAGTAACTCCTCAAAAGTACCAATAAATACCGAATATTGGTATATTAGGCAAAAAAGCATAACACGTCAATCGTGCCGTCACCAAACCCGCCACTTCGTACCGGGTAGTGGCGCGGCACATTTCTAACGTTAGACGCCAAATAACAACATGGAGGTATCAAAATGAGCACTGAGAAACCTAAAATCGCTTGTCTCCCGAACGGGCCGTATTATTTGCTTAACGATCTCACACCACGAGTAATCCCAAACATTCAAAAATCTAAAGGTGATCCCTGTACTACGATAACCGGGGTAGCGTTATGTCGATGTGGCGGTTCAAATAACAAACCTTTTTGTGATGGTACGCATGGGAAAAACGGTTTCACAGATAAGAAATTGACTGACGGAAAACTTAATAAACGTGACAATTACGCGGGAGCACAGATTACGATTCATGACAACCGTGGGATTTGTGCACATGCTGGCCACTGTACGGATAATCTCAGCTCAGTATTTAAATTAAAAGAAGAGCCATGGATTGATCCCGAGGGTGCAACAGCCGAGGATATTATCAACACGATTAAAAAATGCCCTTCAGGAGCACTCAGTTACACTATCGATAATGATGAACATCGAGATCAAGTTCGAGAACCGATGGTTACGGTCACAAAGGATGGCCCGTATGCGATTACCGGTGGCATCGAACTTGTCGATCAGCCGCGAGGTGAAGGGGCTTCAACGGAACACTATACACTTTGCCGCTGCGGCGGATCGAAAAATAAGCCATTCTGTGATGGAACTCATTGGCACATAGGATTCAAGGATGAAAAGAATTGACGGCTGCTATCACTGTGGAAATTGCCGTCTAACAAACGGCTGCACGGAACCTACGGCCCGTGAGCCAAGACGTTAGAGGAATAATACGAGGTATTTGAAATGTCTAATAAAGAAATTAGTCTCAAACATGCGTTATCCCAACAGATTGATAATTCAAAAGGCCATGCTAGAAGGAATTATCGATGGGCGTATGGCTTCACATTAGCCGGTGCAGCTGCAAGCGCACTGGCAACGCTCATCATTGCTTTCGGTGAGTCTGAAAATCTAAAGGAAATAACTGCCATCATTGCTGCATTACCAGCTGCTGCAATGCTTATTGAAAGCCGGCTTCGACTAGAGGAGCGATCTAGATGGCATTGGCATAAAACCAAAAAGCTACAAGCACTTGAACGATCTTTACAGTACGAAGGTATAGCTGATGAAGAAATAAGTAAAAAATGGAGTGATTTAGAAATCGAATTAGAAGAAGGATGGATAGGCCTGAATCGTGAAGTTTAGTAGTTTTTTTGGAGATAACGCCTCTAACAAGCGGGTCAATTTTTCTCCCGTTGGTCGCTGGGACCGCCATAAGGCGGCCGCTTGCCCTTATCGTTGAGGCTGTAGAAAAACCCATAATCGCAAATTGCAAGCAAATAAAGTTGATCTAAAACAATGACTTATTGGTACGTAAAAATGAAGTTTCTAGTTAATCTACAGCCTCGGTAAGCTATTAAAATGACACCAGAAGACCAGGCACGAATCGATGCCATTAAAGAAAAACATCGTAAAATTCATAAAAAATATGAGTCGAATAGCTTATGGTCAAAATTAAAAAGACTTAATAACAGTAACGATGGTAGTAGTGCTTTACCACGATTAGATCACACACAAGACATAGATAAAGTTGTAAATGAACTATCGTTAAAAAATGAATATATTTTTAATCAATTTAATGCACCAAAACATGGCAATCTAATTCTTTCAATTATTGCCATTGTGTTTTATATAGGTGCTGGGTTTATGTTTAACCACTTAAATCAATTAGGTGATAACTTAAAAACTCTTTTAGGTACATTATTTTTCGCTGGGTTTGGTACATTATTTTTTTGGTTTGCAACTCGTTGGTGTATTACAACGTTCAATATACAGTCTCAAACAGTGACCAGGCAACGTGGTCTATTCTTTCTTAAATTTCATAACTTCTGGAGATTTTGTGACTTTAAGGAAATACATATAAAGGAAAAATCTCATACTGACCCTCAGTCAACTACCAGGAACACCTCATCACATTATCGTATTTCGTTAGTGCACCGTAATGGTAAGCATGTATGTTTTGAAATATTACATGATGGATTTGAGGCCATGTATACAGCAAAAGTGATATCAAAGGTTACAGGATTAAGGGTAACAACTAATACATGAATATAAAAAGAAATGGGGTCAAAAAGAAATGGGGTCAGGTCTTGCAAAAGAAATGGGGTCAGGTCTTGCAATAACGCATTTACAAAAAAAGAAATGGGGTCAGGTCTTGCAATAACGCATTTACAAATAAAAATTTTGCAATGCAAGATCTGATCCCTTTGCTCGCAAAAGAAAAACGTCAATATGGCTATTTTAGCTTACCGATTCTTTTTAATGATAGCCTGGTCGGTAGAGTGGACTGTAAGGCACATCGTAAAATCGGGGAACTAGAGTTGATTAATTTACACCTGGAGTCTAAAGAAATTAACCTAGATAAATTTATACCGCATTTTACGAAAACCGTTTATCGGTTTGCTAAATTCAATGATTGCCAGTCCATACGGGTATCAAACGTCCGTCCAAAAAAACTAAAAGGTTTGTTTAGTAAGGCATTAAACGCTTTTGAAAAGAAATCGTAACAGTTGAGAAAAATAGCTTAGAAACCGGATGTAAGAAAACAGACGTCGCTAACAACCAGTGTGTGATGATGGTAATTCGCACCGTTTTAACCTCACTGTCGCTGTGGGAGAAACGCTGTAACTAACTGATTTTTATCCATATTAAAAAATTAGTCTGCACATTGCAGACTAATATCCCCTTGAAATTAGGAAGTTAATAGGGCATAAAGGATTGATATTGAACAACAAAATACTTAAACAACAGGTCAAACCGAAGTGATATGTTGCAGTTCGGAGACCTATATACTAGTTATATGCAGAATTAATAAATGAACATTTACGTAGCAACCATAATTATTTTTATAGGTATTCCATTACTGGGTTTCGGAATGTTTAAGGCAGCTCGATGGTCGCGAATGAGAAATGAAGCTTTAAAAGCAAAGCAAGAAGATTCACAGGAACAAGCATTTAAAGATATGGTTCAAGGTAAAAAGGGATCTTTCGCTAAATTTTATACAAGCTCTATCTCAAAGCCTGAAGCATTTATTGGAAAGGTTCTTGCTATTGGTGTAATTATGTTTTTTGTTTCACTTGCATTATTTATGGCATATTATGCTTGGGCACGCATATAACAAGTCAACCAAATTCGCGCTTACGCGCTGGACCGCCAACCCGCTCCGCGGTTTGTCCGCCATTTGTTTCAAACGTTGATATGACTTTCCGCTGTCAAGAGATAAGCCGTTCTCCTTCCAAATTAATTTAGAATATTTTCACCAATAAAAGATTAAGTGTGAGCACGGCACCGGTAAAACGACGGGTGTCATGCTGATATGCGCGGGTTGGTTACCGCCTTACTTGTGTACGCCGCGAAGAGACCTCGCTCTAGGTACGTGCGTCGTTAAAAAATGCATAACGGCACTTAACGTTTCCGAGGATGCTTCTCACCGTGGTGGCGTGCTCACGCGTAATCTCAAATCGGTGTGATGTGATTTTTTCTTTTAATGTTTCTCCTTTCGTTATTTATTCTATTCGGTTTTTAATTTACCTTGGATACTTAACTTCTTTTGCAATGGCCCACATAAAGCCCGCTAGTTCGCGCGCGAGGGCGACCACCGTGACATTATGCGGTTTACCTTTGCGTTGCATGTGTTGATAGCGTTGTGTGAGTCGTAGCTGTGCGCGCCAGGCGAGGTTACGGATCGGCAAGGGAAGGTCTTTTTGTCGAAGTTGTATTTCTCTTGATACCTTTGCAGGATAACGATAACACCAGGCCGCTTCGATTAAGATGCGCCGGACATGACCGTTGCCCGTCTTGGTAATGCGGCCTCGTGTTTGGCGTTGTCCACTGGAATATTCTGACGGGGTTAAACCTAAAAAGCTCATCAGTTGTTTGGGATTATCAAACCGACTTAGATCACCGAGTTCGGAGACGACCGTCACCGCCACAATCTTCTTTACGCCGCGCATACTCATTAAGGCTTCAACCGCCGGATACAATCGCCAGTCTTTAACGAAGTGTTCTATTTGTTCATTGATGCGTTGCAGTCGGTGTTGCGCTTCGGTCACGGTGTTGACGTATTCTTGAAAGACAATCTGTTGCGCCGGAGACGGGCAGCGTACTTCATCGGCTAACCAGCGAAGGTGTGCCTCCGTCCACGAGCTCTTTCCTTCGTAGCGAATGTCATGTCGAAGTAAAAAGGATTTGAGTCGTTGGCGTGCACTTTTTTGTACGAGCATCGCATCTTCTCGGGCCCGTGATAAATCCCGGATGGCTTCGTCTTCTCGATTCGGCACGTACACCGGCGTCAGCTCGCCGGCGCGAAATAACTTCGCTAGTTGCATCGCATCGCGTTTGTCGGTTTTGACTTTATCCCCAGCCTTCTTGGGTATCAAAGAGGGCGCGACCACCCAACAATCGTGCCCCTCATTCACCAGATGCCGATACAGCTCGTAGCCACAAGGCCCGGCCTCATAGCAAAAATGCAGGGGTTTGCCCAGTGACACCAGTTTGCGCAGGGTTTTACGCATCGCGTCCCAGGTCCCGCCAATCTTACCGTAGCGCCGAACCTCGCTATTGGCCCCGTCTGCGATCGCAATTTCCACGCTGTCCTTATGTACATCCATTCCAATAAAGAGTATGTTTTTAGTCATGTCGACCTCCGATCCCGTTTATTAATGGCGTATGCCTTAATCATTATGGCTCTGGCACTCTGTGTTAATCCACGTTTAGGACGGAGGTCGGCTCTTGGCTTTGCGGAAAGTCATTATGTCTAGG
>CAMYMO010000346.1 GCA_947259425.1 uncultured Ectothiorhodospiraceae bacterium
GTTGGTGACATAAGAGAACTGGAAGCACTCAAAGACGTGTTTGCTGAGGATGTTCCTCATGTTAGCTCGACAAAGTCACTAACGGGTCATGCATTAGGTGCGGCCGGTGTCAATGAAGCCATCTATTCATTAATCATGCTGCAAAATGATTTTCTTTGTAGTTCTGCAAATATCCAGAATCTGGATCCGGCAGCAGAAAATTTTCCTGTAGTGCGTGAACGCATTGACAATGCAAACTTAAATTGCGTTATGTCGAATAGTTTTGGTTTTGGTGGTACCAATGCGAGTCTGGTGTTTGCTAAATACCGGTGATGCCACGCATTATCCTAATTCTGCTTTTTTCGTTATGTTCGCATAGTATTTGTTCTGAAGAACTTCCTCTACAGAAAATAAAACTGCCCCCGGGTTTTTCAATTTCCCTGTTTGCACAACAGGTAACCGGTGCCCGCTCGATGGCCTGGAATGGTAATGATACTTTTAAAAATAAAAAACAATCAGGCGGTATCATACGAAAGTTTTGCGACGGGATGGTTACAGGGACAATCTTCGTGGGGTAGACCGACGGACATAAAAGAACTGCGCCGAATGGCATTGTTTATCACCAAGGTGCGCTATATGTTGCTGAAGTGCATCGTATTATTAAATTCGACAATATTGAATCTAGCTTAGACTCGAAATTAGCAGCAAATTCTTCGAGGCCTCCAATAGCAAAAATTATCTATGCAGATTTACCGACCGAGGCACATCATGGCTGGCGTTATTTAAATCTTGGACCTGACCATAAATTGTATATTGCTATCGGGGCGCCTTGTAATATTTGTGATCAAGAAGGTTACGCCAAAATTGCACGTTTAAATCTGGATGGTAGTGGATTTGAACTAGTGGCCCATGGTGTGCGCAATAGTGTGGGATTTACCTGGCACCCTGTGACGAAGCAACTTTGGTTTACCGATAATGGTCGTGACTGGATGGGAGATGATTCGCCCCCGGATGAGTTAAATAAGGTAAGCAAAAAGGGCCAGCACTTTGGCTACCCATATTGTCATGGTGGATTGATATTAGATCCGGAGTTTGGCAAAGATAAGTCATGTTCAGACTATGTGGGGCCAGTACAGCGTTTGGGAGCGCATGTTGCTTCACTCGGTGTGAATATCTACTCAGGATCGATGTTTCCATCGAACTACTATGGACAAGTATTTATCGCCGAACATGGCTCCTGGAACCGAAGCAAAAAATCCGGTTATCGAATCTCACAGGTAAAAATAAAAAACAATCAGGCGGTATCATACGAAAGTTTTGCGACGGGATGGTTACAGGGACAATCTTCGTGGGGTAGACCGACGGACATAAAAGAACTGCCAGATGGTTCGCTATTGGTCTCTGACGATCAGGCCGATGCAATTTATCGAATTTCTTTTCAAAAGTAATTTTGTCATGAAACTTTTAATTAAATTAATAAACTAAGCACTATGAATATTAAAATGATGTTAAAAAAACGCTGGGTGGTTTGGACGCTTGAGATATTATTTTTTATTGTCCTCTATTTAGCCTTACGTGGTTATATGCAACGAGACATGGTCACTGGCTTGGCACCTGATATTCAGGCGACCACGATTGAACAGCAGGCCTTCAGTTTACATGCTGCAGAAACAAAACCGATACTGGTCCACTTTTGGGCAACCTGGTGTGGTATCTGTAAATTAGAACAAGACAGTATCGATGCGATGAGTAAAGATTATCATGTGATGACGATTGCCATGCAATCCGGTAGTGATGAAGAAGTCAAAAGCTATTTACAAGAGCATAAACTGGGGTTTAAGGTCATCAATGACAGTGAAGGGACATTAGTTGAACGTTATGGTGTTACGGGTGTGCCGGCCAGTTTTGTCGTCAATAGCAAAAATGAGATCGTGGCAAGTGAAGTGGGTTATACAACACCGTGGGGGTTAAGATTTCGTATCTGGTTAGCGGATTAAGAAAGTATTTTACTTTTCAATTTAGCGACTAAATCCATAGCCTCATCGCCAAAATGTTTTGCAATAAATTCAAGTAAGGGAAAGACGCGTTTTGCCAAACCTTGAATCTGGTTTGTAAGGATTTCTGTTTCATTATGTTCGATATGGTTAAGTGCTGTTTCCAGGTTAGTCTGTTCGGCACTTATCTCCGCTACGGATGAATAGGCGACATAATGGTTACCTTCTTTTTGCGCTGCTTGTTGTAGATACTCTTCCACGGCAACAAGTTGTAATGCAAAATTGGATTCATTGGCGATATCGGGTTCATAGATTCCAAAACTAAGCGAAATATTGATTTCTGCATCGCCATTCAACTTAAAACGTAAATTCGATATTTCAGTCGTGATTCGTTTTGCTAACTCCTTGGCCTGTGACATGGGTGTATCTCGTAATAACATGGCAAATTTAGCTAATCCGACTCGTGCTAACATATCCTCTTTTCGAACAATAGTAAGTAGCTGTGTACCAATGGTTTTCAATATCGCATCGGCGGCCTTTTTTCCATTTTTGATAAAGATATGATCAAAATTGTCCAGATCCATGCGCAATAGGACATATTGCCCACCATGTCGCGACGCGTAGGCCAGATTTTCTTCGGAGGCTTTGCAAAAATAACGTTGTCCGGCTAAACCCGTTACCTCATCAACTGCGGCCTGACGTTCGAGTTTTTCCTGTGTGCTGGTTAATTTCGTTGAGGTTTGTTGGAAACTAACATGGGCCTTGGCTCGAGCCAGCAATTGAATGGATTCAAATGGTTTGCTGATAAAATCGCTGGCACCATGATCAATCGCCTGTTGCTTTGCTTCATCATCATCGTCTTTACCCGTTATGATAATAACCGGCATATTTTGTAAATGCGGATTGTCACTGGCCCGCATTCGATCTAACAGGGCATAGCCATCCAGATAAGGCATCGACAAATCGGTGAACAAAACCTGGATCGAGCTGTCATTAATTAACAGGGTCCAGGCATCTTCACCGTGTTCGGCTTCGACGACATCGTATTCTTTACCGAGGATCTTGCGCATCGCAAGCCGCATGACTCGAGAGTCATCGACGGCAAGTATTCGAGGTTGAGTTGTTTTTTCAGACACCAGTAGATTTGTTTTTATTGTTTAGTTTTTAAATAATAGCGCATTGGTCAAGTTTGTCATTTAGTTAACCCGTTTATAAATCAAGAGGTTGGTATAGTGCTAAAAAATAGTGTTCAATTATTGCTCATCCTATGTTTCGCTACTATCTGGCCGAACGCTTATGCGGGTGAGGATGAAGATCAACGAAGACGTCTGGCAGGCCATCCGAAAACGCCCGTTGATCAGTTATGGGAGCTGAGTAAAGATCCTGCTTGGCAGGTCCGAGAGTATTTGGCAAGAAATCGTAAATCCCCGATTGAATTGCTCGATGTTTTGGCCAGTGACCAACATCCAGAAGTTAGAATTGCGACGGCAACGAATTTAGCCACTGACGATAAGACCTTTCTAAAGCTTGCCAAAGATTCCGATCTACAGGTTCGTAGCGTCGTTGCTCGCTTTGAATATGTGCCAGCAGAGACATTATCGGTTCTGGCAAAAGATAAAAATGCAGATATCAGGCTCGAGGTTTCCAAAAATCTAAATACCAGTAAACATACACTTGAGCTATTGACTAAGGATCCCCAACCTGAAGTGGCACAGGCTGCACACGTGGGTTTACAACGACTTAGAGATGAAATGCGTGATAAATAATCATGTTTTAAGGTTTAACTGCTCACCATTACGAGCCTGATCTGCAGCTAAAGCAATATCACTCATTTGTCGCTATATAAATCAGGCTAGACACCTGTTTAGCCATATTATTTATATAGTTAAGTGAGAATCCACCGTATGCAGTCTGTTCGCGACAAAAAAACTACTAAAAAGGTAAAAACGACCCCATATGATTTAGTCTCTGGCGTCGTGCGTTTAGTGTCTTTGCCGGAGGTATGTATCCGTGTAAATGAAATGCTTGAAGACGTGCGTGTGAACGCGAGTGATATTGGTAAAGTGATTGTGCAGGATACGGGTTTGACTGCGCGATTATTAAAAATCGTTAATAGCGCCTTTTATGGTTTTCCTTCTCGCATCGAGACCGTCTCAAGAGCAGTAACGGTTATTGGCTTACGTGAATTACGTGGTTTGGTCTTAGCGGCTTCTGCGGTTGAGGCCTTTTCAAAAATTCCTAATGATATACTGAACATGGTCAAGTTCTGGCGGCATAGTGTTTATTGTGGTGTGGTTGCACAGTTACTTGCCGAACGCTGTCATGTTTTGCACAGTGAACGTTTGTTTGTCGCTGGTATGTTGCATGATATTGGCAAACTTATTTTATGCCATCGCATGCCAAATGAAATGGCGATTGTCGTCGAACGCTGTAAGGCCGAAGATAGACCTGATTATGAGATCGAACGCGAAGTTTTTGGTTTCGATCATACCGAAGTTGGAGGCGAGTTACTAAAGGTTTGGCAAATGCCGAAGACTTTGGAAGAAGCGGTTCGTCATCATCATCAACCCAGCGATGCCGATGAGGCGATCATGGATGTATGTTTAATTCATATTGCCAACGGGATGACGTTAATGGCAGAGAATGGCCTGGAGTTGTATGGAGAAACGGGCGAGATTTCGGATTACGCCTGGCAAACCACCAATCTGGATCCCTCGGTAATGGATGACATCTTTCATGATGCAGGTAATTTATTCAGTGAGGCACTGGAATCAATTTTACCCCGTAGTTATCGTCCTTATTAACCTGTCGAACGATTAACAACATTAACCATAATCGAGTTATTTACTGGGTTAAACTAAGCAAATATTTCCTAAATATATCTAAGCATGGTAGATTCCCCGCTGTTTACCATTTAGCTGAATATGATGAAAATATTTGCGGATCAAAATATCCCCTTTGCGACCGAAGCCTTTTCAACTTTATCACCCAATGCGGAAGTGGTTTTATTTGATGGACGGCAGTTAGAAAATAAACAAATCATTGATGCCGATGTTTTAATGGTGCGTTCGGTGACGAAAGTCACTGCGTCATTGTTAGCTGGAACTCGTATTAAATTTATCGGTTCAGCTACGATCGGTACGGATCATATCGATCTGGATTACCTGGCATCAGCAGCGATTCCCTTTGCGAATGCACCGGGTTGTAATGCGACCTCGGCTTCGGAATATGTATTGTGTGGTCTGTTGAACCATACGCGTCTAAATAATTTATCCCTGTCTGACCTGGATGTCGCTGTGGTAGGTTATGGTAATGTTGGTTCACGTGTTGTAGAAAAGTTAACGGCATTGGGCGTAACAACACATGTCTATGATCCACCCAGGGCATTGTTGTACGATGATGTCGAGTATCAAGATTGGCAGACTGTTAAATCCTGTAATGTTGTGACTGCACACGTGCCGTTAACAATCGAGGGTGATTATCCAACTCAGCAAATGTTTGATAATGAATTCTTTTCAGCCTTACCTGAAGATAGTTTATTTATTAATACCTCTCGCGGTGGTGCGGTTGATGAAAACGCATTGTTAACACAACTTGAAAGCAAAAAAATAAATCTAATTCTTGATGTGTGGCAAAACGAGCCTGCAATCAATCCTGCGTTGGTAGCGCAAACAGAGATCTCGACGCCGCATATTGCCGGTTATTCTTTCGATGGGAAATGCCGGGGCACGGAGATGATTTATTTAGCGGCCTGTGAGCAGTTACAGGTAAAACCAGTTTGGGACATCGCGTCTGTTTTAACGGATAACGAAAAAAATAATATCCTACACTATTCTGCTCAAGGTATTCACGATGTAGAAGGGTTATGGGCCTTGCTGAACGAAGCTTATTCAATCGAAATCGATAGTCAAAAATTATTAGAAACGATGAGTTTGGATGCGGAACAACGCGCACAACAATTTGATTTATTACGTAAGCATTATCCTAAACGCCGTGAATTTAGTTTTTATCGGATTTCTAGTAGCGCGATATCGGCAAAAGAGATTTCGCTGCTTGCCAAGTTAGGTTTTAATATGAGCCTTTGAGTCTCGCCTGACTATGGACTTCGCTTTCGATCACTTCACCATCTTCATCGAGTAACGGGTAAGCTAAATTTTTCCGAGAATAAAACTCCGCTAATTTTGGATGTGACCATTCAAACAAGGTATTGTTAAAATCAGTTTCACTCAGTTGCTGTTTATCGTAAATTCCAGCGGCCAATCGTTGCCGTTGCGCTTCAAATAAGATGAGTGCTGCGGCAACCGAGACATTTAATGAATCGATCATGCCTAACATTGGAATGATAATATGTTCATCCGCCAGCTCCAGCCCTTCCTCACTAACGCCAAATAATTCGGTGCCTAATAAAATTGCGCAGGGCTCGGTAAAATCAATCTGTCTGAAATCTCGTGCACTAGCTGATAAGTGTGCAGCGTAGACACGCATGTTTTGATTTTTTACGCTGCCCACTGCGTTGGCGATATTTTCATGACGATGTAGGTTGATCCATTTACCCGAGCCTGAGGTGATGTCTTTAGATGTTCGAACTCCGGCGTCTGGGGTCACTGCGTGGACATTATGCACACCAACCGCATCACAGGTGCGAATGATGGCAGACAGGTTATGGCCCTTATGGACTTTGTCCATCACCACGCTGAGATCCAGTTGGCGTTGTAGTAGCACGGAGGTTAATTTTTTAAAGCGTTCGGGGGTCATATTTTCCGTTAACGGGTGTATTGTCGTGGATTTAAGCATGTTATTGTACGTGTCTTGTTCAATCTATGCATTGTAATTTAGAGAAATCTCATGACTAACATACAGCAATTATTGGATATCATGTCTCGTCTTCGTGATCCGGAAAACGGATGTCCGTGGGATCAACAACAGAACTATCGATCCATTGTCCCGCATACGCTCGAAGAGGCCTATGAAGTCGCCGACACGATTGAGAATGGCAATTTTGATGAACTATGCGATGAATTGGGTGATTTGTTATTTCAGATTGTCTTTTATGCGCAAATAGCAAAAGAAGAATCGCGTTTTGAATTCACCGATGTGGTGAATGCGATTTCCGATAAGCTGGTGCGACGTCATCCACATGTGTTTGCCGAGATGAAATTTGAAAGTGCGCAAGAGCAGACTCAACATTGGGAAGCCACCAAGGCACAAGAACGTTCAGTAAAAAAAGATAACATGAGTAGTCAGCTCGATGGTGTGGTGAGGGGCTTGCCGGCGTTAAGTCTGGCTCGAAAATTACAATCCCGTGCCGCAAGGGTTGGGTTTGATTGGCCGTCTGCACAAGGCGTTTTTGCCAAACTTGAGGAAGAGACCAATGAATGTCGGGATGCCTGGCAAGATAAAACCGCGCGCAGTGAGGAACTGGGCGATTTGCTGTTTACTTGTGTCAATCTAAGTCGGCACGCCGATGTTGACCCGGAACAGGCCTTACGTTCGGCAAATAAAAAATTTGAACAGCGTTTTCGTATTATGGAATCGCTCGCCAAGCAAAATGGAAAGGCCCTGGATGATTTAAGCGAATCTCAATGGGAAGCCCTGTGGCAAAAGGCTAAGTTAAAAACGATGGAACAAACTGAATAAAAAACGAACAACGCAGATATGATAACGCTCTGAATTTAGTTTTATAGCACCTTAGCTGAGCATTAAACTTAACATTGCACTGAAATAAATCGGTGTAACCCTTTGATATTATCTTAACGCACAGTCATAGCGCCAAGGATGCACTGGTTAAGCACAATTTTTCTGAAAAAGGCCTGCATCAATGATACGGCTGGTATAACATCAGAAAAAAATTAACGATAAAAAATCATTAGAAAAATTATAAGGAGAGGTGTTATGACCACCAACATGCTTGGGCGATTTAGCCTGTTACTCATTTCTTTAATCTTGCCCAATATCGCATCTGCGGCCACTTTTGATTCTGGATATACCGCGTGGATGTTAACCGCGACGGCATTGGTACTGTTCATGACCATTCCCGGTCTGTCGTTGTTTTATGCCGGGTTAGTGAGATCGAAAAATGTGCTCTCGGTATTAATGCAGTGTTTCGCGATTACCTGTATGGCCTCGATCATTTGGGTTGCGGTTGGTTATAGCCTGGCATTGAACGGGGATCATTCCTTCTGGGGGAGTCTGGATAAGGCTTTTTTAAGTGGTGTAACTCGTGATTCAGTGTTCTTAGACAGGATACCTGAGAATGTTTGGGTGATGTTTCAAATGACCTTTGCCATTATTACGCCCGCGTTGATCGTGGGTGGCTTTGCTGAGCGTATGAAGTTTTCGGCGATGATGCTGTTCAGTGCCTTCTGGTTACTTTTAGTTTATGTGCCGGTTTGTTACTGGGTGTGGTCGGATAACGGTTGGTTGTTACAAAAAGGAATGATCGATTTCGCCGGGGGTACCGTTGTGCATATTAATGCCGGTGTCGCTGCATTGGTCGCGGCCGTGTACCTGGGACGGCGCAGAGGTTTTCCGGACACTGCGATGCCACCCCATAATTTAACCATGACCGTGATGGGTGCGGGCATGTTATGGGTTGGCTGGTTTGGCTTTAACGCGGGTAGCGCAATCGTTATGGGCAAAGATCTCTTTCGTGATGCGGGCAGCGCGATGTTGGTCACGCATATTAGTGCCGCCGCAGGTTCTCTCGCCTGGATGATGTTGGAGTGGATACGGTATCGAAAACCAAGTGTGTTGGGTATTGTCACAGGTATGGTGGCTGGACTTGGTACGATAACGCCTGCATCCGGACATGTTGGCCCAATGGGAGCTTTAATTATCGGTTTATCCGCTGGTGTCGTCTGTTATTTCTCAACTCAGTACATCAAACGGAAACTTAAAATAGATGATTCACTTGATGTCTTTCCCGTGCACGCTGTCGGTGGCATTCTGGGGACGATGGCCGTGGGCGTGTTTGCCTTTACCGCTGGTGGGATTAATACACCGAAAGACGCCGAGACCAGCGTGGCCTCAGCAATGATAGATCAACTAAGCGTGCAGGCGCTGGGAGTGATCACAACGATCATTTGGTGTGGCGTACTAAGTTGGGTCATTCTTAAATTTGTCGATATGTTAGTGGGTGTGCGGGTGAGTGTTGAAGAAGAAACAGAAGGTCTTGATCATTCAATGCACGATGAAACCGGATATAATTTATAAAATCCAATCTTTCTGACTAGTTTTAAAATGGGTGCTTTCGCACCCATTTTTTTTTGGCTCTAGTCATTCAATTATGTTTAAGCATGATATAAGTCATGGAGGCGGGAGGTGGATAAGCATATATAGATAATAATAAATTCTGTAATTATTTTCTTATATCACCTTTCGGCCATGAATCGGCTGTAGTAAAGTCTAACTGAACTTAGTCGGGAGATTGTAATGTCCAGCCGTAAACGTCTTCTTGTTACCATCATCATTATTGTTATTGGTGTGACCGGTTCTATTTTTTGGCTCCAACGGCCCAAGCCCATTGCTGTCTTACTTACAACGGTCGAGATCGGACCTGTTGAACGTACCGTGACGAACACCCGTGCGGGCACGCTAAAAGCATGTCGACGTGCAAAATTATCACCTTCCATTGGTGGTCAAATATCCAGTTTACCGGTGCGTGATGGCGATACAGTTAAATCGGGGCAGGTCTTATTTGAAATATGGAATGACGATTTAACGGCTCAAATGCAACTGGCGAAAAGCGAGTTACAAGCCAGTAAAGCGCGAGCCAAA
>CAMYMO010000347.1 GCA_947259425.1 uncultured Ectothiorhodospiraceae bacterium
TACTCGCCTGTCGTGTATCCAATACGAGTGCGTAATGTTAGCGCTTTCGCGTCTTTTAATGCGTTGTCCTGTTCGACTGTTTCATAACGTAAGCGTAAGTCTGCGTTAGCGGTTCCCCCGACTAAAGCTTCTGTAAAGCTGGATGCAGATGCTATATTGATACCCGCGAACATTGTCAAAGATAAAGCAAAAATATTTCTTCCCATTTCCCTCTCCTGGTTTATTGTTTATAAGTAAATCTAAAATTTCTTATATTGCAATTAACGCACCACTTATGCTGTGGATCATAGTAGAACGGTAAATTAGAAAATTTGTTTTATATTGGTGCAAATTTTGAAGTAAAAGTACTTAACCTAAGTCTGCTTGCGACAAACTTGTGCATGGAATTACCGTTCTGCACTATCCAAGATGAGACATTCCAAAAAGATTTGCACCAAGCAAGCACGTTATATAAATAAACTAACCAAAATCGGTGCAAACCTTATTAGATCGTGATACATCGAACGTTTTCGGAGATTTTAAGAGCTCGTTGAATGACACAAACGAGGACCGTATAGCGTGACTGGTGTTAGGAAAGTATAGATTTAGGAACGGCGAGTTGTTTATTGTAAAGCCACGGGCGCCGATAAACAGTCACACAGGCAATGGGTTAAGCAGTCCCCGCGGACTGAATCGTTATATGTCTCATATCAGTTTTTTAAAATCAATACTTATTCTTTCGCTACTATGTATTGGCGAGTCGATTCCATTAATAACATAATTTTCGAAATCATGTAATTCTAAAACTCGATATTTACCACTAGTAACGATAAGTTTGCTGTTTTCAATATCAACGACAACGAGTCTTTGACTTCTATCGCCGTTCCATTGTGGTGCTGCTAAATAGCGTGAATCTCTAGACCATACAATGGATGGATTACAATTGTTTATTTCCAATACTCCTTCGATTAGCAAGGTGCCTGATGTAGGCGCACCCATCGCAATTTCATATGCATCGAGCATTATTGCTTTATATCGACCGTTTGGACTTACTGATTCGAGCTTATAATCCCATGGACTTATTGCCATATCAAGCATCCTTTATTCGATACATAATGCTTGCGTAATAGGCGCGACGTAAGGTGCGTCCTAATTGATGCACTTATTACATGTTTTATGCCCATTTCAAATTTCCGGGTAGTTGAAAATTACTGTACTCAATATGAACCACACGCCTATGGCCAGGATTAGATGATTTGCTTGACGAATGAAGTACATGAGGCTTCATTATTACTAAATCACCTTCCTGAACTTTGCACAAATATGGTTCTTGTGAATTTACTACATTTGTTAATTCTGTTTGTCGAAGTATACCCATTTTATGGCTTCCCGGTATGACCTTTAGGCAACCATTATTTTCGTCTGCATCATCAAGATGCAGACGAAAAGTTATCATTTTGTTTAATACTTCTAATGGAGGCTGAACGTGATTAGCACCATCTTTTATACTCCATGCCCCCCAGCCTTCTATTTCCTTTTTTGTGTTTAGCGTAATTGTTTTGTCTTGATGCCAAGTAACTAACCAGTTTTTGTCTGGTGTTTTATCAAAATATATAACTCTAACGATGTTAGGAGGCGAGCCTAGCATAGATGTAGCTAGAGATATAAATGCTTCCGAATTAGCAAGGTTGTTAATTTCCTGGAATTTCTTTTCAGCATTTCTTATTCCGTGCCGGGGATACTCTTCTTCCGATGATTCGATTTCACATTTTATGGCATTAATTGTAGAGCCAGGAATAACTTCCTTCCTTATTTCTATGCCGTGTTCATGAATATTCAATTTATTACCTTTTACATGTAGCAGTTCTATATACAGATGGCCATATTTTACGGTATTAGACAGCGTGCGGCTAATTTCCGCAATTGCTAAAGTGTGAGAGTATGGAAAATCAGTAATTCGTTACATCACGCAAAAGATTAATTCCCACGCTAAATAATCTTATTTAATTACTTCTTGATATAATTTTTCTCCGAAAGTTTTTCGCCATACCGGATAGAAAACCGTTTTGTGTTTTTATTATCCAAGTCAATACTATAAGGAAACTGCTTAAATACAACCTGTTCCCTGGTTATATCAGAAATAAGAACTGCTGAGTCAGACTGGCTGCCAACAGGATAGACATGTTCTATATATACATAACCATTATTTGTATTAAATATTCCCGCTTTATACTCATCCTCCCTGGAAAAGATATACCCACTCAATCTGATCCGATTTAACGGATATTGTTCCAATAAAATACAGTTTTTATCATGCATTTTTACACAGAGAACATCATATTCTAATTTTGTCTCATATTCTTTGGGTTTGTTTTGTGGACATCGCGTATAGTCAATCCTATCATCAGGTACAAAAACGATTTCCTCATCTGATGAATACCCGACTTTCCATCCCTGTGCCGTAGCAACACTCTCCAGCAGACTTAGCGCGGAAAGCGACTTAACTCGTGCACCGAATGTGCGCTTTAGATCGATACCTTGAGAATGGATGTTTATCCCTGTAAAACCTGATAAAAGTTCAAACAAAACTTTATTCGTGACCGACTGAAAATTAAAACTCAACTCTTTGGCCAGTTTTTTGGAGTTTTTCAATTTTACCGGATTTTTCATTCTACAAGTTGAAGCATAGACTTCAATTTCTTGGATTTTTCCAGCGACGGTATTTTTTGTTCTAAACAAATCTTTTATAACATCATTCAAAGTGATGTTCTTTTTTTCGTAACTTACTTTAATATGTTCGAATTCGTCACTAATCACAACGTGCTTGTTTATCCGATTGGCAACACTAAGAGTGAATTGCTTCAAGTTTACATTAGATAATTTAATATCGACTTTTGGCCCGGAAACAGGTTTGTTGTCAATAATTTGAGGTGCGATCAATTTGATTTCTTCAAGTGCTTCCGCAGAGATCTCGCTGCCATTTTTTTCCGCCCTTTTGTACCATGAAGCTGCTTCTTTAATATCTTTTGGCACCCCTTGGCCTTTATGCAAAATATGCCCCAGTAACGTTATCGCAGTCCGATCCCCTTGGTTCGCCGCTGCAAGATACCAAATAAAAGACTTTTTCAGATCCCAGATACCAGCAAGTTTTCCGCTTCGATAAATTCTGGCCACTTCCGCCTGGGCACGCGCTTCTCCGGCCTCAGCAGAAATATGATACCAGGCAAAAGCTTTGTACAAATCCTTTTCAACAACCTCTCCCAATCTGTATATTTCGGCAACTTCGTAAGAAGCAGGCCCGTATTTTTGCAAAGCAGAATTTTCATATAACTCAAACGCTTTTTTCTTATTCAGTTTTCTACCTCGCCCTGTATCATACATTGATGCCAAAAAATACAATGCTACTGGTTGCTTTTGTGTAGCTGCTTTTTCAAACCACTTGGCTGCCTGATTGTAATCTAGTTCAACATCTTCACCGATGTAATACAAATAACCCAGCCGGGTTTGTGCCTCGGCATATCCTTGTTCTGCTGATTTTTTGTACCATTGTATAGCCTGCTTCGCATTCCGCTTTACCACATTTCCTATTTCATAAAATTCTCCGACCTTATATTGTGCGTTTCTAAATCCATGTTTTGCGGATTTTGAATACCAGTCGAATGCTTTATCCAAATCTTCTTTAACACCATCTCCTTTTTCATAAGCTATGGCAAGATTATACTGAGCTTTTGCATTGCCTCGTTCAGATGCTTTTTTATTCCATTTATATGCCAGTTGTTTATCTTGCACACCGTTAATTCCAAGTGCATGCATTACTGCAATTTCTGCCATAGCCTCGGCATCATCAAGTTCAGCCGCTTTCATATACCAATTCAAAGCAATCCTTAGGTTCTTTTCCACACCAACACCATGTCGGTACATGAATCCGATTATCACAATCGCATTGGTATTATCTTGTATTGCTGACTTTTCAAACCATCCCAATGCAGTTTTATAATTTTGCAACACACCATGACCTTCATAATAAAGATTACCAATTAGATATTGCGCCAAATGATTACCTTTCTCGGCCAAAGGACTTAATAATGAATATGTCGTTTTATAATCTTTTTTCTGATACGCATATACTGCTGATACATAGTCATCATCATCTTTGGATGCTAGAACTATATTTGGTACCAAGATAAACAAAACGACAGCGAAGACAAACACCTTACTCGATACCAACCAGGCACATTTAGATCTTACAGATTCCACTTTGTATGAATTCATTCTTTGTACCTGTTTGTTTCAGGGAAATAACTATTACCACCAGTGTTTTCTAAGTATAAACCTACTATTTGTTGAAAAAACAATCCATCTGGCCTGAATGTTTACAGCGATATCGCGCCCAATTCACCAAATACGTCTCGCTGTTTGGTGGTTTTATCTAAAACCCGCATAATACTGGCTATTTTCCACATCACTAGATATATTAATAGAGAGCACCCCTTGCCCTTTTTATAGACAACGCCCCTGTGCCTGCGCTTAAAATTAATGGTGTCTAACCCCATTGCTACTATATGTGCGACGTAAGGAGCGACCGAATTGCCCCAATTGTTACTTTTTATTTTTCGACACTTGTTTCCCAACCATCATATCTTCCATTCAACTCTCTGGCTTTTCGGTTCGCGCTAATCGTGTGATGTGTGATATCCCTCAGATTCATCGTACCAATGTGACTGTATTGCACCATGTATTCTTTCTTATCATCGGTTGAACCCCAGCTTATAATTTTATATTTTTGTTCTATAGCCCAGTCTTTATATTTAGATGCATTGTTTTTAGTCGAAAAATAGGCCCAATGTTGCACCTCTCGTTTCTTATCTTTGTTGTCGCCACCTTTTTCCAGTGCATCTAACACCTTCAAATCCTGAATTACCTGCCAATCGTCTGGGGTGGGATATAACTCATCCCAATATTTCTTTTTCTCGGGATCTGGCTTCCACAAGTACTGTAGTTTGTAGTTAGAGGAGCTAGCAACTTGGTCTACTTCTTTTTTTGCTTGATCTTCTTTGGCTCCCAGGTAGTAATAAAAATAACGATGACCTGCGACGGTAATTCGCCCTACATAAACTCCACCTAGTTTGACTATGACATTTTCCAGGGATTCATCAAGTGCTGATAATCTTGGAAACTCTTCATTTGTTGGCATTCCATATTCGGTCGGATCATTAAATCCAACTCTGACTCGTAAGTGGTTGTTTCGGGTATCCGCTTTAGCAACCTCAGCATATCCATGGTTGTATGTGATCCATGCCTGGTCATCACCCATTGCCGCAGGAAATGTGTACCAAATATCTAACATTTCATTCCTTTATAGGTATTTAGTCTATCATTATTTATTACTTCAAATTTAGGGCCAAGCTCATACTCAAGCGATAGGCTGTGGAGCACCACAATAACCTGCCGAATCATAACCATCCCTAATTTGATTAATTACATTTTGCACTTGCCGCTCAAGTTCGTCTTGATTGCAGTAATACTCATTAATTTTACCGTATTCATTAAATGTGGAGCGGTTGAACCCGTCTTCTATGTCGTTGAACCATATTACGGTTGTTCCAATGATTGCTACCACCCAAAAACCATTGCCTTCCTTTCCATAAGGTTCTTGCTTCCATTTTTGAGGTTCTACTTTAATCGTTTCCCATACACGCCGTTGCTCAAGGCTCATGCGTTCATAGGCTTCATTAATAGAATCCCAAATGCCTGCTTCTGATATTGGTTCCCAATCCATTATTTTTCACGCTTAACACTTTTAATAATTGGTAGAATAAAGTGTTACGTGGAACGAGAGACACTTTATTTTGTCCATGTTGATTTGATTGTTAGGCATTATCTGTTTTTGCACAACAATCACCATATTTTTTTCCACTTTCGCAGGGGCATGTGTCATCAAAATTTGGGCCACCATCATCCGGGCCATACAAACACATACCCAGTTCTATACCTCGTTTACCGAGTTCTTCAAGTGTTTTTGATGATATTGTAAGGCCTTCATCACCTGTATGCATAAATAGCCCACAAAACAAGTCCATTCGATACTTGGACTTAAGCTTATTCCATACATGTAAATCATCATTTAGTTTATTAAGTAAAAATGTTACTTGATAATCTAAATCTTCTGGTTCGCAATCAGGTGCGTCTAAATGCCAGCCGCCTGATTTTTCCACTCTTTCTCGACCTGATTTTGTCGTTATAATTTGACCTTTAGTGGAGGCTTGTGAAGGCACACACTTCAGTAGAAATGTAATTTCATTAGGATCAAGATCATCCCCAACAATTCTTAATGAAGCAGCAGATTTACCTAAGTGAGCCATTTTTCTTTTTATGCCAAACGTTTAAGCGTATAGTTTTTAATTCGAAACAATTTGTTGCTTGGCTTGTTCATATAGTGAGTTAACGATATTTGCGTAAGTTTTTACCTCGGGCACAACGCCCCCCAGAGCTTCATTACTATTTGTCGGATATCGTGACTTAAATTTACTTTCAGTAAAAATATCTTTAAAGTAAAAATGGTTCAAGTGAATTATTGCAGCAATTTCAGGATCTTCTATTTCAAAGCCTTTGTCATAACAAATACGCATGAACTCAATAAGATTATGTCCATGTCTAGGAGTTTCATTTGTCGACAATATACATGCTTTTAACGCTAACTCAACTGACTGACCTACTAATTGCCTTATTGGCAACCAATTTTGAGGTTTATCTTTTTCTACTGTTTCTGCTGATGACAAGTAACTCTGAGAAAATGACATCCATTCTTCGACTAGCATAGGTAAAGTAGCTTCAACCGATGTATTTTCTGGAACTGAACTATATAAATCAGCAATCTTTCGTTCTAATTCATCGATTTTATCCATCATGGTTTCCATGCACATAACAGTTTAAATAACTAGTTACTCTGTCTCGTTATACATTATTTGGTTTATATACATTTAAGAGTTCACCTTCTGGTTTTCCAATGTAATAGTTACCAGCATGGGCAAATACATTACAGCCTAGAGCCTGAGCAATATGGGAAGAGACCTCAGGAGAAATTACCTCTACGCGTTGCGAACCCTCTTGATCAGAGGAATATCCTGCCACATAAGTTGGATAGTTTTCTTTTTCTTCACCCCATTTGTGTTCTCTAGATACATTGAGCCAAATACTGTAATCTGGTAATGAAACCCATACCCATTCATAGACATTCTCATAATCGCGGTACAACTCTTCGTTATTTTTGTTGGGCCATACCTTTTGCATGAGTTCGTCAAGATCACCATTTATTTCAATTCGTAGATACATGACTTTAATTAACCTCACGTTTAAGCTTAGGCGAGCTGTGCCTCTTTGTAGCGACCCTGCGAGTGTAACGAGCGTATAGAGCGTTTTGAAAGAGCTGAATTCATGGTGTTGCAGTTCTCCTGCGTGTAATTTCCGGCCTTGGTTTTCCAGAAGTTGGGTCCCAGAACCTCCAGATATTAAATTTTTTGGCACCAGGCATTGTATCTGTTTCTAAATCATCCCACCCAAGATAACCAGCTATATGCTCAACAAGTCGATGTTTATGTTCTGCTGATATTTCTCTGTGCCTAGCAGCCATTACTGCACCGAGTAATAAATCTGAGAGCTGCACTCCTGGTGACTCCTTACTATCAACAGTTATCAATGAGTGAATTATATCTTGACCTCTTAATGAAGGCTCTTTCTCCATTATATTTTTTAGGATTATTTCTGCAGTTTCATCTGCTTTACTATAGCGAGAATGAATAGGATCTACTCTTATTCTGTAATGTTTACCCGGTCGTGCAAATCTTTTAATTTTATTTGCAAGCATACCTGTAAAGTGTTTTCTTCTCGCAAGATCCCAGTCATTTTCATGAAATGATAAATCCACCTCTTCTTTACTAAGTATTAAGCAATGGAACATTAGCCAATTTCTTGAGAAAAACTCATCTATCAAAGCCTCAAAGAATGGATAAGTTTTCTTTGTTACTTTTTTCCACTTCACTTCTGATGGAGCATAATATTTTTCGTGCAAATTTTGCCAAATTTTCTGAAAATCACCTCGACGCTCATATGTTATCCATAAAGAACCAAATCCTTGTAGCCGCTTACCATCAACACCTGACTCATCACAATAAATCAAAAAATGTCGATCTGGATCCGTTTCTCTTTGTCGTGAAACAGCACGCTTTGATGTAAGATGAGAGTCCATTCTTTATTATAAGCCCTAACAATTAAGCTCACTCAAATTCTTCTGCATGGGCTGCTCTATTTCTTAATTCACGCAATTTATGAAACAAATCGAATTGGCCCTTATTTATTATATTCTCTTTTAGTAATACATGGCCCAAGCGTGAGTGGCCCCGTAATATGCCTTCATGATTTATAAGCTCATGCCTATGAATATTATCAATCATTGCTGTTTCTAATTCCAACCATGCTTCAAGTACAGCAGACCGAGGCGAGATATCTAGTAATTGTAAATATTTGGATTTATTTTCTATTAATTTTGTTTCTTGTTTATCAGTAGATGGTAAAGCTTTCTCTGACTCTTTTTTTAGCTCTCTTACCTGTTCAGAGAACTCCATTTCTAACTCTTTGTATTTGAGCTTTTTTATCAAGGGAATTAAGTCATAGATTGGCTTTCTAAAAAGCCAAACACCTATCACAGCCGCAACCGGCCACGATACTGCATTTAATATTTCAATTATGAATGTTTTCCAGTCCATTTCTTTTTATGTTTAAACCAAGTGGCGGGATTACCCGTCTACTTAGGTGTCTTATTAGAAGTCAATTTGTTACTGCTATATCTAGCAGCTCTTTAACAGATTTTCCTAAACCATCTAGCCCTGGAAATAGTGAACTAGCAGTAACATTCATGCTTCTTAACTTTTTTAAAAATATTCTTTTTTGAGCTGCCGGTATGATAAGTTGCCGATATCTTTCTCTTTGAGATTCATCATTAAATAACTCAGAAATTATTTCACCATGATCACCAAGGACATTACGGCATATACTAAAGTATCCCTGTTGAGCCACCATTCTCGCTGATTTGCTCATTCGCGCAGTAAATGTTAAACGCTTTGGCGCATTTAGTTCTAAAAATGTTTGTTTTATTAGATTTTCATTGCTTGGGAAAGTAGTATTACCATATAACTCAACCATCTTGTCATCTATAGAGCGAGTATGAACAATCCAAATTGAGCCATCAGTAGTAAAATTGCTACTTACAGCAAAATATGCAGCTGCATACATAGAACTAGTCCAATCTAATAATCTAGTAGGTGCTCCATGATGCTGCATAACTGTCCACCAACTTACAGTATCTTTTGTAAGCGAATATTCATTAGGAGTTAAGTGCAAATGAGCTTGTGACTTAAAATTGGTTAATGCAGTTGCTTCGAGCTCCATTGCCTTTTCTTCAGTTATGTTATTTTCTTTAAATATTCTTATTAAGGTTGGCTCAAGAGACCAACTAGAATCTGCATGCCCTCTAAATGCATAAGAATTATTAACTACATCACCCACGTCAAAATGCTCAGTCATTTGAGTGAATGTATTCCAATTGTTAATTACCACTGGTTCCATAATTTTTGACTTCTAACAGTTATATATACAGACGGCCGTATTTCACGGTATTAAATAGCGTGCAGCTTATTTCCTGATTTAAACGTAAAATACCGCTCGTGATTAATTTTC